>VBCQ01000084.1 GCA_005882155.1 Betaproteobacteria bacterium | reverse complement strand
ACGCTGCGATGTCAGCGGCCTGCGCGGCGTCCCACACCAGCTCGGGCGGAACGACCCGCGTGCCGGGCGGCGCGTGCTGCAGCCGGGCTGCCAGCGCGACGGCGAACTGCGCGACCTTCAGCGCACGCACCGGTTTGTCGCGCTGCGGGACCATCAATTGCAGTTGCGACAGCATCCACTGCGCGACGCGCTGCAGCGGGTGATCGGGGCGGCGCGAATCTCGCGCTTGCGCCGAGCGCATGAACAAGAGCTGCTCGAAGCCGAGCGACGCGACGGCTTGCTCGTCAAGATTGGCCAAGCCATGCTTCAACGCGTCGGGCAGGCTCGCGCTCGCATGCGGCAGCACGACGACGAGGCGGCGCACGCCGCGCTCGCGCAACGCGGCGGCGAGCGCAGGCAGCTGCGCCGGGTCGGGCCGCAGATAAGCCTGCTCGCGCCGGTTCGCGTGACGCGCGCGATCGAACACGATGAGCGCGGTGTCTTCATCGCCGCGCGACGCGATCGCCTGCGCGTCCCACAGCAGCGGCCGCAGCCCGAGCAGTGCGGTGTTCAGCGGCCGCGTGACCAGCACGGTGACTTGCGCGAACTCGCGGCTCGCGAGCAATTGCTCGAGCACCGCTGCGCCGAGTGCACCGCCACCGCCGGCGACGAGCACCTGCCGACCCGCCACGCGCGGTGGCCGCGGGCTCGCGTGGCCAGCGCGCAAGGCGTCGTGCAGCAGCGTCATCGCTGGCAAGTATCGACCTACTCTTGAATGCCGCCGGATGTCCCTCATGTTCGCGGCGGGGTAGCATGCACCCCGCCCACATCGGAGGACACATGATCATTCGCAGAATCTGGCTCGCCACTTTCGCGCTGGCCGCAGCAGTTGGCTTGAGTGGCTGCGGCTACAACGATTTCCAGCGCCTCGACGAGCAGGTGAAAGCGAGCTGGTCGGAGGTGCTGAACCAATACCAGCGACGCACCGACCTGATCCCCAACATCGTCGCGACGGTCAAAGGCGAAGCGAGCTTCGAGCAGGAGACGCTGACCAAAGCCGCAGGCCTTCGACAAATTCCAGAAGGCGCAAGGCGAGTTGAGCGGCGCGTTGAGCCGCTTGATGGCCGTCAGCGAGCGCTATCCGACGCTGCGCGCGAACTCGGCGTTCCAGGATCTGCGGGTGCAGCTCGAAGGCACCGAGAACCGCATCACCTTCGCGCGCAACCGCTACATCAAGACGGTGGCCGAGTACAACGTGCTCGCGCGCAGCTTCCCGACCGACTTGACGGCGATGATGTTCAGCTATTCGGTGAAGCCGAATTTCACGGTGCAGAACGAAGCGCAGATCTCGGTGCCGCCGAGCGTGAGCTTCGAGAAGCCGGCATCGAAGTAGATCGGTCATGCGTCGTTGGCTGACCCGCTGGCTCGCGACGCTTTGCGGCGGCCTCGCCTTGCTCGGCGGCGGCGCGTTTGCGCAAGACGTGCTGCCGGTGCCGCCGTTGAGCGACCGCGTCATCGACCAGACGGCGACGCTCAGCGATGTGCAGCGCGGCGCGCTCGTCGCGAAACTCGCTGCGCTCGAGCAGCAGAGCGGCAGCCAGCTCGTCGTGCTGCTCGTGCCGACGACGCTGCCCGAAGACATCGCAGCCTACGCGCAGCGCGTCGCCGACCAGTGGAAGATCGGTCGGCGCGATGTCGGTGACGGCGTGCTGATCGTCGTCGCGAAGAACGACCGCAAGGTCCGCATCGAGGTCGCGAAGGCGCTCGAAGGCGCGATCCCCGATCTGGCGGCGCGTCGAGTCATCGACGCGCAGATCACGCCCGCGTTCAAGGCCGGCGACTTCGCCGGTGGGCTCAATGCCGCGGTCGACCAGCTCGGCGCGCGCATCAAAGGCGAGGCCCTGCCCGCGCCGACGCCGCGCTCCAAGCACGGCGCGCGCGGTGGCGGCGGCATCGGCTGGGACGCGCTCGCGATGTTGTTCTTCATCGGCGTGCCGCTCATCGGCGCGGTGCTCACCGGCGTGCTCGGCCGCAAGCTCGGCTCGCTCGCGACCGGCGGTGCGGCCGGCGCGCTCGGCTGGTGGTTCACGACGAGCGCGCTGCTGGCGGGCCTCGCCGGCGTGTTGGCCTTGATCCTCGTCGGCGTGCTCGGCTTCGGCTCGGCACGCCGCGGGTCGGGCCTCGGCATGGGCCGCGGCGGCATGCCGATCATTTGGGGCGGCGGTGGCGGCTGGGGCGGCGGCGGAGGCGGCGGAGGCGGAGGTTTCAGCTCGGGCGGCGGTGGCGACTTCGGCGGCGGCGGCGCCTCGGGCGATTGGTGAGGCGCGCGATGAATAGGCTCAGGCGCATCCTCAAGCACCGCTGGATCGACGAGACCGATGCGCGGCGCGCGCTCGGCCGCGGCGCGCCACAGCGAATCGAAGCGCGCGTGAAGGCGAGCGAGCTCAAGCACAGCGGCGAGATCCGCGTCTGCATCGAGGCCGGGATGCCGCTGTCGTACCTGTGGCGCAACGCCAGCGCACGCGATCGCGCGATCGCGCTGTTCGGCAAGCTGCGCGTGTGGGACACCGCGCACAACAACGGCGTGCTGATCTACCTGCTGCTCGCCGAGCGGCGAATCGAAATCGTCGCCGACCGCGGGCTCAATGATCCGGTGTCGAGCACCGCGTGGCAGGCGCTGCTCAACGGCATGGCGGCGGCGTTCAAGGCGGGCCAGTTCGAAGCCGGGCTGCACGCGGCGATCGACGCGGTCGACGCGCTGCTGATGCAGCACTTCGCGCTCGCGCCGGGCGAAAAGAATCCGAACGAGCTGCCCGACGCACCGCTGATCTTGTAGCGCCCCAAGAACATGGGCTTTGCGCCAGCAGGCCTCGGCTCTATGCTGGGCGCCCTGCCTCTGCTGAACGGCCCATGAAGGTCTTCATCAGCTACCGTCGCGACGACAGCATCATTCATGCGCAGCTGATTCGCAACGAGTTGGCGGCGCGCTTCGGTGCCGATGAGGTGTTCATGGACATCGACGACATCGATTACGGCGAAGATTTCGCGCAGGCGATCGATGCTCGGCTCGATGCGGCTGACGTGGTCGTCGCCGTCATCGGTCCGCGCTGGGCCGAGATGCTGCAAAGCCGGCTCCATGGCGACGACTACGTGCGCTACGAGCTCGCGCGCGCGTTGCAGCGCGGGCTGCGCGTCGTGCCGGTGCTGGTCGGCCAAGCGCAGCCGCCAGGCGCCGGCCTGCCGGACAATCTCGCTGCGCTGCGCACCTTGAACTGCCTGAGCCTCGACGAGCGCGCGCTGAAGCTGCAGCTGAACGCGCTGATCGAGACCTTGCTAGGCCGCTCGTTCGAAGATGCTGCACACGATCTTCGCCAACGCATCCGCTCGGCTCACCGCGCGCAGCTCGCCGGCGCTGGCGTCGGCCTCGCGATGTTCTGCGCTGCCTGGGTCGCGTTGTTCGACTACGTCGGACTCGAGACGCGGCTCGACAGCGTGACGATGTGGCTGGGCGACACCGCGGCGAGCCCGCCGTGGAGCGGCGAGGTGGTGTTGATCGCGATCGACACGAAGACGGTGCAGCAGATCGGCCGGCCTTTCGATGCGAGCTGGCGGCGCGAGCATGCGCGGCTGATCGATAGTCTGGCGCAAGCCGGCGTACGCAGCATCGCGTTCGATCTGTTTATCGAGCGCGCCGGCGCGCCGGCCGACGACGACGCGCTCGAGGCAGCGATTCGCCGCGCCGCGCCGACGCCGGTCGCGTTCGCGGTGCAGCAGATGAACGGCGACGCACCGGCGCTGCTGCCGCGCTTCGCCGCAGTCGCCGGCTGGGGCATCGCCTGTGCCGGCACCAAGCTCGGCCGTGCGCGCTCGATGCAGCTCGCGCTCGAGCATCGCGCGCAGCGCTCGCCGTCGCTCGCACTCGCAGCGTTCAGCGGCGGTGGTGCGATCGAATCGATCGACCGCAGCGCGCGCGAGCTGCGCGTTCGCCTGCCGCGCGAGCAGCGCTCGCCGGACATCGGCTACTCCGACGAAGAGACGGTGCGCGCTTCGCAGCCGGGCTGCGAAGCGGTGCGCCGCGGCGACCGCGTCGCGATCCAGCTCTTCGACCCCGCAGTGCTGCCGGTGCTGCGCGACGCGCCGCGCCGGCTCGCCTACGAACGCGTGCTCAACACAGCCGACACGAGCGAGCTCGGCGCGCTGCGCGGCAAGATCGTGCTGGTCGGACTCGAGCTGCCCGACCAGGACGTGATGGCGATCGCGTCGGGGCCCGCCGGCAGCGAACGCTGGGGCGTCGAGCTGATCGCCGAGCAGATCGATGCGATCGTTCGCGGCGACGTCATCCGACCGCTCGGCAGCGCCGGCCAGTTCGCGGTGATGCTCGGCATGGGCCTGGCCGGCGCGTTCGCACGCCGCGCCAGCGCCGCGAAGCCGCGGCTCGTGCGCAGCGCGGTCGCTGTGGGGTGTGCGGTCGTCTGCATCGCCGCCGCGGCCGCCGTGTATCGCAGCCAGCATCTGCTCGTCAACCTGCCGGCGGCGCTGGTCGCGTTTGCGCTCGCGTGGTGGGCGATGTTTCGAATCGAGAAGCGAGGTGTGTCATGACAATGATCGGTTCAGTGTCGGCTCGTTGCGTCGCGGCGCTCGCCTTCATCGGCGTGGTCTCGATGCTGATGGGCTGCGGCACCCCGGCGGCAGCGCAGAACAGCATCACGCTGGCCGCGGTCGTCGTCGACGGGCAGCGCGCCGCGCAAGCCAACGAGAGCGGCCTCGTTCGCGTCTACCGCGGCGACCGCTGGATCGACGGCCGTGCCGAGATGAGCCTGCAGCCGGGCGATCAGGTCGTCACCGGGCCGACCGCCTACGCGCTGATCCGCTACCCGTCTGGCACCGAGGTCTACATGCGGCCCGACAGCCGCGGCCGCATCGGATCGTTCACCGATTTCGTCGGCGAAGTCTTCGCCAAGATCCGCGGCGCGTTCGCGATCCAGACGAGCTTCGTTTCCGCCGGCGCCGAGGGCACGGCCTACCTCGTGCGCTCGACGTCGTCGGGCGAAGCGACCGTCGTCGTGTTCGACGGCATCGTCAACGTCGCGTCGTTGACGAACGCGTGGGCACCGGTGAAGCTCGGCGCCGGGGCCATGACCGTGGCTTCCGCGCCGGCCGGTCGCGCGGCTGCTGCGCCGCAACCGATGCGTGCATCGACCGACGAGGTGAATCGCGCCCGCGCCTGGGTCGAGCGGGTCGAGCGCCTCGCGCCGCCGCCGCCACCGCAATACGGCGGCCACGCGGCAACGACTCTCGCCGTCGGCGGCCTGGCGGCGCTGATCATTGCAAACCACGAGCGCGAGGACCGCGACGCGGCGGCGAGCTCGCACCCGACACCGTTGGCCGCACCGCCGCGCGCAGTTCCGGGCAGCCCGATTGCCGAGCGGCCGTCCCTCGTCTACGACTGCCGCTCGCTGGCGCTGTCGTGGGCCGGTGTCGACGGTGCGAGCGACTACGCAGTGGTGATCGCCGCAGCGCCGCTCGCCACCCCCACGGCATGGCGGCGCCTGCCTGCAACCACCGTGCGCGAGACGCGCATCGCGGTCGGCGAGATGCTGCGGCTGAACAATGTCTATCGCTGGACGGTGCAGGCGCGCAATGCGCAAGGGCAAGCCGGCGCGGCATCGACACCGCTGCACTTCGCCTGCGTCGGCGACACGCGCACTCGCTGAACCAGTCTCACTTTTTGTGCAAGCGGCGCAGCGCGGCGATCTGCGCCGCCATCATCGCGAACTCGGCGCGCGCGGCGGCGAAGTCGATGTTGGTCTTCGCGTTGCGCAGCTTGTCCTCGGCGAGCTTCTTGCCTTCGGCGGCGCGCGCTTCGTCGAGGTCCTTGGCCCGCACGGCGGTGTCGGCAAGCACCGTCACCGTGCCGGGCTGGACTTCGAGAATGCCGCCGGCGACGAAGACAAATTCCTCAGCGCCGTTGGCCGCCAAGTGGATTCGCACTGCCCCCGGCTTGATGCGCGTGATCAGCGGCGCGTGGCGCGGGTAGATGCCGAGCTCGCCCATCTCGCCCGGCAGTGCGACGAAGCTCGCTTCGCCGGAGAACAGAAAGCCTTCGGCGGAAACGACATCGACATGCAGCGTCGGCATGCGCGGGTTATACCGCGCGAGCTTCGTGTTGTTCCTCGTTCCCTTGTTCCCAGGGGAGAGGGAGAGATTACTTCGCGCTGCGGAAGCGGCGCAGCGCAGCGAGTTGCGCGGCCAACGCGACGAGCTCGTTCTGTGCCTTCGCGAGATCGATGTCGCTGTTCGCGTTCTTCAGCGCTTCTTCGGCCAGCTTCTTCGCTTCGACGGCCTTCGCTTCATCGAGGTCCTTGCCGCGGATCGCGGTGTCGGCGAGTACCGTCACCGTGCCGGGTTGCACTTCGAGAATGCCGCCGGCGACGAAGACGAACTCGACTTCGCCGGTGTCGGCGCGCTCGATGCGCACCGCTCCGGGCTTGATGCGGGTGATCAGCGGCGTGTGGCGCGGATAGATTCCGAGCTCGCCCATCTCACCCGGCAGCGCGACAAACTTCGCGACGCCGGAGAAGATGTTCTCTTCGGCGGAGACGACGTCCACTTGCAGGGTTGCCATGCTGTGTCCTTGGTCGCTGCTTACTGAATCGTCTTCGCCTTGGCGATCGCTTCGTCGATCGTGCCGACCATGTAGAACGCCTGCTCGGGCAAGCTGTCGCACTCGCCGCTGACGATCATCTTGAAGCCGCGGATGGTTTCTTTCAGCGGCACGTACTTGCCCGCGGTGCCGGTGAACACCTCGGCGACGTGGAAGGGCTGCGAGAGGAAGCGCTGGATCTTGCGCGCGCGCGACACGGCGAGCTTGTCTTCGGGCGACAGCTCGTCCATGCCGAGAATCGCGATGATGTCGCGCAATTCCTTGTAGCGCTGCAGCGTGCCCTGCACCGCGCGCGCGGTCTCGTAGTGCTCGTCGCCGACGACATGCGGGTCGAGCTGGCGGCTCGTCGAGTCGAGCGGATCGACCGCGGGGTAGATGCCCAGTGCCGCGATGTCGCGCGACAGCACGACGGTCGAATCCAGGTGCGCGAAGGTCGTTGCCGGCGACGGGTCGGTCAGGTCGTCGGCCGGCACGTAGACGGCCTGGATCGAGGTGATCGAGCCGACCTTGGTCGACGTGATGCGCTCTTGCAGGCGGCCCATTTCCTCGGCCAGCGTCGGCTGGTAGCCCACCGCCGACGGCATGCGGCCAAGCAGTGCCGACACTTCGGTGCCGGCGAGCGTGTAGCGGTAGATGTTGTCGACGAAGAACAGCACGTCCTTGCCCTCGTCGCGGAACGACTCGGCGATCGTGAGGCCGGTCAAGCCGACCCGCAGCCGGTTGCCCGGCGGCTCGTTCATCTGGCCGTAGACCATCGCGACTTTCGACTCGGCGAGGTTGTCGCTGTTGACGACGCCCGACTCCATCATCTCGTGATAGAAGTCGTTGCCCTCGCGAGTGCGCTCGCCGACGCCGGCGAACACCGACAAGCCGCTGTGCGCCTTGGCGATGTTGTTGATGAGCTCCATCATGTTGACCGTCTTGCCGACACCGGCACCGCCGAACAGGCCGACCTTGCCGCCCTTGGCGAACGGGCACACGAGGTCGATCACCTTGATGCCGGTTTCGAGCAGGTCTTGCGACGGGCTCAGCTCGTCGTAGGCCGGCGGCTTGCGGTGGATCTGCGCGGTGAGTTCCTGGCTGACCGGACCGCGCTCGTCGATCGGATTGCCGAGCACGTCCATGATGCGGCCGAGCGTCGCACGGCCGACCGGCACCGAGATTCCCGCGTTGGTGTTGTGCACCGTCAGGCCGCGGCGCAGGCCGTCGGACGAGCCGAGCGCGATCGTGCGCACGACGCCGTCGCCGAGCAGCTGCTGGACTTCGAGGGTGAGGTTGGTTCCCACCATCTTCAGCGCGTCGTACACCTTGGGCATCTCGTTGCGGGGGAACTCCACGTCCACCACCGCGCCGATGCACTGAACAATCTTGCCGTCAGCCATGTTGTTTCCTTTGAATCAAATCTTCGTGCTCAGACCGCCGCGGCACCCGCGACGATTTCGGACAATTCTTTGGTGATCGCAGCCTGCCGCGTCTTGTTGTAGATGAGCTTCAACTCGGCGATCACGTTGCCGGCGTTGTCGGTCGCGGACTTCATCGCGACCATTCGCGCCGATTGCTCGGACGCCATGTTCTCGGCCACCGCCTGGTAGACGAGCGCCTCGGTGTAGCGCATCAGCAGCTCGTCGATGACGGTGGGCGCATCGGGCTCGTAGAGATAGTCCCAGCCGTGCTCGGTCTTGTCGACCGTCATGCTTTCGGCCGGCAACGGCAGCAGCTGCTGCACCACCGGCTCCTGCTTCATCGTGTTGATGAAGCGGGTGTAGCAGAGGTAGACCGCGCTCAAGCGGCCTTCGGCGTAAGCGTCGAGCAGCGTCTTGACCGGGCCGATCAGCTTGTCCAGATGCGGCTTGTCGCCGAGCTGCGTCGCTTGCGACACGACCTTGGCACCGATGCGATTCAGGAAGCCGAGGCCCTTGTTGCCGATCGCCACCGCCTCGGACTTCACGCCTTGGCCTTCGAGCTCGCGCAGCTTGACCGTCACCGCGCGCAGCACGTTGGTGTTCAAGCCGCCACACAAGCCCTTGTCGGTCGTGACGACAACGAAGCCGGCCGGCTTGGCCGCGTCGTTGCTCACCATGAATGCGTGCTTGTACTCGGGCGTGGCCTGCGACAGATTGGCCGCGAGGCTGCGGATCTTCTCGCTGTACGGACGCGCCGCGCGCATGCGCTCCTGCGCCTTGCGCATCTTCGAAGCGGCGACCATCTCCATGGCCTTGGTGATCTTCTTGGTGTTCTCGACACTCTTGATCTTGCCGCGTATTTCTTTGCCGACTGCCATGACAGCTCCTTGATAAAAGGGAGGGTCAGGCGAAGGACTTCTTGAACGCGGCAATCGCGCCCGTCAGCTCGGCCTCGGCGTCCTTGTCGAGCACCTTGCTGTCTTCGATCTTCTTCAACAGCGCGGCGTGGCTCGTCTTCAGATGCTGGTGCATGCCGTGCTCGAAAGCGAGCGCCTTCTTCACGTCGACATCGTCGAGGAAGCCCTTGTTGACGGCGAACAGCGTCGCGCCCATCAGCGAGATCGGCAGCGGCGAATACTGCGCCTGCTTCAGCAGCTCGGTGACGCGCGCGCCGCGGTCGA
>VBCQ01000395.1 GCA_005882155.1 Betaproteobacteria bacterium | reverse complement strand
GCGTCAAGGAGCAGGTGTTCAAGACGCTCGACGAAGTGATGAAGCCCGGCGCGATCCTCGCGTCGAACACCTCGACGCTCGACGTCAACAGAATCGCATCGTTCACGAAGCGGCCGCAAGACGTGATCGGCATGCACTTCTTCAGCCCGGCCAACGTGATGAAGTTGCTCGAGGTGATCCGCGGCGAGAAGACGGCGAAGGACGTGCTCGCCACCGTGATGCAGCTCGGCAAGAAGATCAAGAAGACGACGGTCGTCTCGGGCGTGTGCGACGGCTTCATCGGCAACCGCATGATCGAGCAGTACTCGCGCCAGGCCGGCTTCCTGCTGGAAGAAGGCGCGACGCCGCAGCAAGTCGACAAGGCGATCGAGAAGTTCGGCTTCGCGATCGCTATCAAGAAAAGCCGAACATGCGCTACTCGAAGACGGCCGACCTGCTGGGTGAGATGGGCCGCTTCGGCCAGAAGACCGGAGCCGGCTGGTACGACTACGTACCGGGCAAGCGTGATGCGATCCCGTCGAAGGTCGTCGAGGAGATGATCGAGAAGCACCGCGCAACGCTCGGCGTCACACCGCGCAAGATCAGCGACGACGAGATCGTGCATCGCCTCGTGTTCGCGCTGGTCAACGAAGGCGCGAAGATCGTCGACGAAGGCATCGCTCTGCGCGCGTCCGACATCGACATGGTTTACCTGACCGGCTACGGCTTCCCGCTGCACCGCGGCGGCCCGATGTGCTACGCCGACACGGTGGGCCTGTTCAACGTCGTGCAGACGATGAAGCGCTTTGCGAAGAACCCGCTCGACGATGCGTCGTTCTGGCAACCCGCACCGCTGCTCGCCAAGCTTGCCGCCGAAGGCAAATCGTTCAGCTGATCACATTCAAAGGACAGGCATCATGACCAACGCCGTCATCGTCTCCACCGCCCGCACGCCGCTCGCCAAGAGCTGGAAGGGCGCTTTCAACATGACCCATGGCGCGACGCTGGGCGGGCACGCGGTGAAGGCCGCCGTCGAGCGCGCCGGCATCGATGGCGCGCTCGTCGACGACGTCATCATGGGTTGCGCGAATCCCGAAGGCGCAACCGGCGCCAACATCGCGCGGCAGATCGCGCTGCGTGCCGGCCTGCCGATCACGACCAGCGGCATGACCGTCAATCGCTTCTGCTCGAGCGGACTGCAGACCATCGCAATGGCCGCGCAGCGGATCATTGCCGGCGAGGGCGATGTGTATGTCGCCGGCGGTGTCGAGAGCATCTCCTGCGTCCAGAACGAAGCCAATAAGCACATGCTCGCTGACTCGTGGCTCGTCGAGCACAAGCCAGAGATTTACTGGAGCATGCTGCAGACGGCCGAGCAGGTGGCCAAGCGCTACAACATCTCGCGCGAGCGCATGGACCAATACGGTGCGCAGAGCCAGCAGCGCGCCGCCGCCGCGCTCGAAGCCGGCAAGTTCAAGGATGAGATCGCCCCGATCACCGTCACCGCCGGCGTCGCCGATCCGGTGATGGGCCTGCGCACGAAGGAAGTCACCGTCAGCAATGACGAAGGCATCCGCCCCGGCACGACATTCGAGGGTGTGTCGGGCATCCGCCCGGCATTGCCCGGTGGCGTGATCGCTGCCGGCAACGCGAGCCAGTTCAGCGATGGCGCCGGTGCCTGCGTGCTGATGAGCGAGAAGCTCGCTGAGCAGCAAGGCCGCAAGCCGCTCGGCCGCTTCCTCGGCTTCGCGGTGGCGGGTTGCGAGCCCGACGAGATGGGCATCGGCCCGGTGTTCGCGATTCCCAAGGTCTTGAAGCGCCTCGGTCTCACGGTCAAGGACATCGACCTGTGGGAACTCAACGAAGCGTTCGCGGTGCAGGTGCTGTACTGCGCCGACACGCTCGGGATTCCGATGGACAAGCTCAACGTCAACGGCGGTGCGATCGCGGTTGGCCACCCGTACGGCGTGTCGGGTCAACGCTTGACCGGCCACGCGCTGATCGAAGGCAAGCGCCGCGGCGCCAAACGCGTCGTCGTCACGATGTGCATCGGCGGCGGCATGGGCGCGGCGGGCGTGTTCGAAGTTCTTTGAGCCCCCCAGTCGCTGCGCTCCTGCCCCCGAGGGGCGCCACCTGGCGGATCGGCGGAGCCGGATCCGCGGGTGTGGCTTGATGGGCGCTTCGCAGCGCTTGCTGTTGTAGGGTGGGCTCCAACATTGAGGCCGGAACGACGATGAGTGAACCCGCCGGCGGTGTGCTTCTCACCAAGGGCCGCGAAATCCTCGCCAGGCAACCGTTCAGCGTCCTCATCGGCGCTGAACTCTTCGCCCTCGAACCGGGCCTGTGCGAACTCCAGGTCGCTGTCACCGACAAGATCAAACAGCAGAACGGTTTCGCTCACGGCGGCGTGGTCAGCTACCTCGCCGACAACGCGCTGACCTATGCCGGCGGCACGGCGCTCGGCTTCGCAGTCGTGACCTCCGAATACAAGATCAACTACGTGCGTCCCGCCGTGGGCGACCGCCTGATTGCGCGTGCGCAAGTCGTCCACGTGGGCAAGTCGCAGGCGGTGTGCCGCTGCGATGTGTTTGCCGTGGTCGGCGGCGAAGGGAAGCTTTGTGCAATCGCCCAAGGCACGATTGCGCGTTTGCCCGAACAAGAGTCGCGTTCGGCCGCGTGACATCATTGCCACTCGAAACGAGGCTGGGTTCCCGCGGTTGCTGGTGATGCTAGCGGGACAGCGGCCTTTGAACTCAAGATGTACCGTCCCGAAATGACCTACCGCCACACCACCGGCTTCCTGCTCTACGACTGGCTCGACGTCGAGTCTCTTCGCTCGCGCCCCCGCTTCGCAGACCACTCGCGCGAAACCTTCGACTCGGTGCTCGACACCTGCGAGAGGATCGCGCGCGACAAGTTCGCGCCGTTCAATCGTGTGGCCGACACCGAAGAGCCGTGGTTCGACGGCGAGCGCGTGCATCTGCCCGAGAGCAGCCATGCCGCTGCGCGCGCGTATGTCGAATCGGGCATGCTGGCCGCGGCGCAAGACTACGAGCTCGGCGGCATGCAGCTGCCCTGCGTCGTCGAGATGGCGGCCAACAGCTTCTTCTCGAAGGCCGCGATCGGCATCGGCGGTGGCGGCATGCTCACCAGCGGCAACGCCAACCTGCTGATGGCGCATGGAACGCCGCTGCAGCGCGAGGTGTTCGCGCGCAACGAGTTCGCCGGGCGCTTCTTCGGCACGATGTGTTTGAGCGAGCCGCAAGCGGGTTCGAGCCTGTCGGACATCGTGACCCGCGCGACGCCGGACGGCGACGACTTCGAGTCTGATCCGCTCGGCCCACGCTATCGATTGCGCGGCAACAAGATGTGGATCTCGAATGGCGAGCACGAACTGGCGGAGAACATCGTTCATCTGGTGCTCGCGAAAATCCCGGGGGCGGATGGCAAGCTGGTTCCGGGAACGAAGGGGATTTCGCTGTTCATCGTGCCG
>VBCQ01000396.1 GCA_005882155.1 Betaproteobacteria bacterium | reverse complement strand
GCCGGCGTCACGCGCGTGATGACCACCGCCATCGCACTCGAGACGAGCAAGGGCGACCTGCCGCTCGCGCTCGCGCTCGGCCTCGTGCTCCTCGGCGTCGTGCTGCTGCTCAACACGCTGGTCGCCATCCTGCGCGGCTGGCGCGTGCATGCCGACGAGCGGGTCGGTGCGATGTCATGAGCGCCGCGCAGGGCCGCCTCGCGACCTGGGGGCAGACATGAGCGTCGACTTGATCGAGCTTCAATCGGCGACGGTTCGGTTCGGCAGCAAGGTCGCGCTGACCGACGTAAACCTTCGCGTCGCGCGCGGCGATCGCATCGCACTGGTCGGCGCGAACGGCGCCGGCAAGAGCACCTTGCTGCGTGCGGCGCATGGGCTCGTGCCGCTGGCCACCGGCCGGCGCGTCGTCGGCTCGTCGCATGCGCCGCGCATCGCGATGGTGTTTCAGCGCCCGTTCATGCTGCAGCTCTCGCTGCGCGCGAACATCGAGCTCGGCTTGATGCTGCTCGGCGTTCCGCGTGCCGCGCGCCGCGAGCGAGCGATGCATTCGCTCGAACGCGTCGGGCTCGCGGCCGAGGCGCTGCGCAATGCGCGCGTGCTGTCCGCCGGCCAGCAGCAGCGCGCGGCGCTGGCGCGCGCCTGGGCCCTGCAGCCCGACGTGCTGTTGCTCGACGAGCCGACGGCGAGCCTCGACCCGACGGCCAAGCGCGAGGTCGAGACGCTGATCGGCGAGTTCGTCAGCCAAGGCATCACCGTGATGATGAGCTCGCACAACCTCGGCCAGGTCAAGCGCCTGGCGAGCCGCGTCGTCTACCTCGAGCATGGCCGTGTGTTGGCCGATGTGCCGACCGAGCGCTTCTTCAACGGCCCGCTGCCGACCGAGGCCGATCTGTTTCTGAAAGGCGAGCTGCCGTGGACATGAGGGTGTGGCAGCGCGTCGCCGCGATCGTGTTGACTATGGGCATCGCGCCGTTCGCGATCGCGCAAGAGCGCAGCATCGTGATGGCGTCGACGACCTCGACCGAGCAGTCGGGCCTGTTTGCGCATTTGCTGCCGGCGTTCAAGAAGGCACGCGGGATCGACGTGAAAGTGGTCTCGGTGGGGACAGGGCAGGCGCTGGACCTCGGTCGGCGAGGCGATGCCGATTTAGTGTTCGTTCACGACCAGGCGGCCGAAGAGAAGTTCGTCGCCGAAGGCTTCGGAGTCAAGCGCTATCCGGTGATGTACAACGACTTCGTCATCGTCGGGCCGCGTGCCGATCCGGCCGGCGCGAAAGGCCGCGACGTCGCGCAAGCGCTGCGCAAGCTGGCCTCGGCCGACGTGTCGTTCATCTCGCGCGGCGACAAGAGCGGCACGCATGCGGCCGAGTTGCGTTACTGGAGGATGGCCGGCATCGACTCACCGGCCTTCGCCAACTACAAGCAATGTGGTTGCGGCATGGGCCAGGCGCTGAACATCGCGTCGTCGACGAATGCCTATGCGCTGACCGATAGAGGCACTTGGCTCAGCTTCAAGAACCGCGGCGATTTGGTCGTTCTGGTCGAGGGCGACACGCGCTTGTTCAACCAGTACGGCGTGATGGTCGTGAATCCGGTGAAGCATCCGCATGTGAAGACTGCGCTCGCGCAAGCGTTCGTCGATTGGGTCGTGTCGGACGAGGGGCAGGGGGTGATCGCGAGCTATCGGGTGGGGGGAGAGCAGCTGTTTTTTCCGAATGCGAAGGGCGGGAGGTGACTTCGACAGGCTCAGTCCGAACGGGTCTGGGTTTGTGTTTGAAGAAGCCCCATCGCATGAATCCACCCCCGTTCGGACTGAGCCTGTCGAAGTCCCCTAGCGATCCCCACCGCATTCCACCTTCTCCCCCCTCTGCATCCCCTGCACCCGCTCCCCGATCTCATCCGCCAACCTTGCGACCGCACGCCGATGCGCCGCTGCCAACGCCGGCGCGCCAGCTTCCGCCACGCTCTCGCGGACCAAGCTCCGGCACATCAATGCCGTCGCACCACGCTGCGATGACGACACCGACCACCAACTCTCCAACCGCGCTTCGCGACCCGGCATCGATTCGAATCGCTGCACATCGACACGCACGCGCCAGACCGCACCGGCCGGCTGCGCGAGTGAACGCAGGTCGACCGCACCCCAGCGCGCAATGAGCCGCTCGGCAACCGCGCTGCGAATCTCGTCGCGCAGCGGCGCGGCCCAGCGCTCCTGCTCGAGCATCTGCAGCGAATCGTCGGGGGCGCGCACCAGCCACTGCGGCTGATCGACTTGCGGCGGCACGCTGACCGGCAACACGTCGACAACGAACGGCGACATGCCCGGCGCGAGCTGCCGCGCCGGCGTGTCGCTCGCGAGCAGGCTGTGAAAGCGCTCGGGCTTCGAAGCCGCGCAGGCGGCGAGCAGCGCGACGATGAGTGCAGCGAAGATGAATCTCATCGTGATTTCTCGCTCCCCGACATAGGCGCATCGGCCGGCTTGCCGCGCAACATCGACTCCGGATGCCGCTGCAAATAGTCGCCGAGCACGCGCAGCGATTGCGCGGCGCGCTGAAGCTCGTTGAGTGTTTGCTCGACATTGCGCTGCACCGGTGCGCCCGAATCGAGCAGGTTGCGGTCGAGCCGCGCGAGCGTCTCCTGCACCGAAGTCAAGGTCTTCTGAACGTCGGCCAATGCCTTCTGCGCTTCGGGCGTGAGCTGGGCGATCGCAGAGCGCGCCTGGCTCAGCGTGGCTTGCAGGCCTTCGCCGATGTCGTCGAACGGCACCTTGCTCAGCTTGCCGACAATCTCGGCAAGCTGCGGCTGCAGCTCGCTCAGCGTTCCCGGCACCGTCGGCACGATCGGCACGTCGCCGCGCGTATCGAGGGTTGCCGGTGCGGCCTTCGCAATGAAATCGAGTGCGACGTATTGCTGGCCGGTCAGCAAGTTGGCGGTTCGCACTTGCGCGCGCAGTCCGCGCTCCACCAGCTTCTTCATGAAGACGGTGTCGGTGTTGGCAGCGCTCGTCGAGTCGAGCATCGCGTTGCGCACCGCGCCCAGCCGCAGCGGATAGATGTCGGCGGTGACCTCCATCGGAAAGCGTTGGCGCTGCTTGTCGTACAGCAGTGCCATCGAGCGCACATTCCCGATCTCGATGCCGAGGAAATCGACCGGTGCTCCGATGGCGAGGCCGCGCACCGACTGATCGAACACCATGCGGATCGTGAACGGCGGTCCGTCGGGCGCGGCGAGCGCGGTCTTGCGGTCATGGAACAGATAGAACGGCGAGCCGGCCGGCGCGGCCGGCAGCGTCGCGGCCGCGGGCAGGCGCTCGAATGCGATGCCGCCGGTGATCACCGACGCGAGCGTCTGCGCGTTGAGCGTGAGCCCGCTTGCATTCAGCGTCACATCGAGCCCGCTCGCATTCCAGAAGCGCGCCTGCTGCGTCACCAGCGATTCGTACGGCGCCTCGATGAAGATCTGGATCTGCAGCTCGTCGGCTTGCGGGTCGAGCGCGTAGCCGACGACGCGGCCGACGCGTGCGCGACGGTAGTAGATCGGCGAGCCGACGTCGAGCGAGCCGAGGTCCTTGGCGTGCAGAACGAAGCGCCGCCCCGGCTCGCCGCGCAGCACGTAAGGCGGCACCTCGAGGCCGACGAAGTTGCGCCGCGTGACCTGCGAGACGCCGGCGTCCACGCCGATGTAGGCGCCCGAAAAGAAGGTGCCGAGGCCGCTGACGCCGGCGGTGCCGATGCGCGGGCGCACGACCCAGAACAGCGTGTCGTCCACGGCGACGCCGGCGGCGCCGCCGACGAGCTGCACGCCGACCAGCACGCGCTGCCGATCGCTGCTCAGCGACACCGTGTCGACATGGCCGATCACGACTTCCTTGTAGCGCACCTGGGTCTTGCCCGGCTCGAGGCCTTCGGCGGTGCGGAACTCGATGACGACATGCGGCCCGATCTCGAAGTACGAGCGCAGCAGCAGCGACGCGCCGACGATCACCGCGAGGATCGGCACGATCCACACCAGCGACAGGCGCAGCGGATTCTTCTTCGTGACGAGCGGCTCGGGCACGGCGGCCGGCACGCTCGCGGGCGATGGAGGGTTGGCGTCGGTCTCGTCAGTCATGCCCGATCTTCTCCTGCCAGATCAGGCGCGGGTCGAAACTCTGCGCGGCGAGCATCGTCAGGACAACCACCGCAGCGAAGGCCACCAGGCCGGGCTCGGGTTGCACGCTCGCCAGCGCGCCGAAGCGCACCATGCCGCCAACCAGCACGACGACGTAGACATCGAGCATCGACCAATGGCCGACGGTCTCGACGACGCGAAACAGCCGCGCGCGCTCGGGCCGGCGCCAGCTCGGCGCATGCTGGACCGACGCGGCGAGCAGCGCGAGCACGCCGATTTTCACCAGCGGCACGACGAGGCTTGCGACGAAAACGATGATGGCGAGGATCCAGTCGCCGCCGTCCCACAGTTCGGAAATGCCGCCGGCGATCGTGTGCGGCTTGCGGCCCAGCACGTCGATCGTGCTGACGATCGGCAGCGCGTTGGCCGGCACGTACAGCCGCGCCGACGTGATCACGTAGGCCCAGGTGCGCTGCAGGCTCATTGGCTTGCGCGCGTACAGCGGATGGCCGCAACGCGGGCAATGAAACTTCGCGCTTTCGACGCCAGCCGCGGGCACGCTCGACGTGAGCGCGCAGCAGGCGCAGGTCAGCAATCGAAGACCGCTTGGCGTGCTCATCGCGACCACCACAAGTGACGCACGCCCGCCGACTCGAGCGCCGCGAGGATCAGCGCGAGCGCCGCGAAGGCGAGCACGCCGGGCCCGGCATCGGCCTGGGCGAGGTGGCCGATTCGAACGACAGACACCAGCGCCGCGACCGTCAGCACCTCGACCATGTTCCAGCGCGACATCGCGTGCATCGCGCGCATCGCGAGCGCGAGGTGCGGCGAGCTGCGCCGGCGCGCAATCGGCCACAACACGAGCAGCCGCAGCGCGATCAACATGGCCGGCGCGACGATCGCGG
>VBCQ01000397.1 GCA_005882155.1 Betaproteobacteria bacterium | reverse complement strand
GGGCTCGACGCCGAAGATCGCGCAGCGCGGGCTCAGGTGGCGCGCCGCCGTCGCGCAGCCCGACAGCAGTCCGCCGCCGCCGACCGGCGTGACGAGCAGGTCGAGCTCGCCGATGTCTTCGATCAGCTCCTTCGCGAGCGTGCCTTGGCCGGCCATCACATGCGGATGATCGAACGGCGGAATGAAGGTCATGCCGCGCTCGGCGGCGAGGCCGCGCACGATCGCATCGCCGTCGTCGCGATAGCGGTCGTACGCCACGATGTCGGCGCCATAGCCGCGCGTCGCGGCGAGCTTCATCGCCGGCGCATCGGTCGGCATCACGATGGTCGCTTTGACGCCGAGCAGCCGCGCGGCCAGCGCGATGCCTTGCGCATGGTTGCCCGACGAGAACGTGATCACGCCACCGTCGCGCTGCGCTGGCGTGAACTGCGCGATCGCGTTGTAGGCGCCGCGGATCTTGAACGCGCCGATGCGCTGCAAGTTTTCGCACTTGAAGAACAGCTGCGCACCGGTGAGCGCATTCGCGGTCGACGAGGTGAGCACGGGGGTGCGATGCGCGACGCCGGCGAGCCGCGCGTGTGCCGCGACGACATCGGCGTACGAGATGGCGAGTTCGCTCATCACCGGAGTATTCATCATCATCGCGCGACCAGCGACACCGCGAGCAGCAACAGCACGCCGGCCATCGCGAGGTTGAATTGGCGGTGCCGCCGCGAGTCGGTCAGCAGGCGGCGGATCGCGACGCCGAACAGCGTCCACATCGACACGCAGGGGAAGTTGATCGCGACGGTGACGACGAGCACGATCGCCGCCGCCCATCCGGTGGCAACGCCGCTCGGCATGAACACCGACGCGACGGTGATCGACTTGATCCAGTTCTTCGGGTTCACTGCCTGGAACGCCGCGGCCTGCGCGAACGACAGCGGCCGCGCAAGCTCGCTCGCGGCGATGGCGCTGCCGGTGAGTTTCCACGCGAGGATCAGCAAGTAGGCCGCGCCGACGACGCGCAGCGCGCTGTGCAGCAGCGGGTAGGCGACGAACAGCGAGCCGAGGCCGAGGCAGGTGACGAAGATCTGCACGCCATGGCCGAAGCCGATGCCGAGGATGTGCGGCAGCGAGCGCCGGTAGCCGAAGTTGGCGCCCGACGCGGTCAGCAACATGTTGTTGGGGCCGGGCGTGCTCGACATCACCAGCGAGTAGGTCATCAGCGGCAGCAGTTCGGTCATCGGGTGGGCTCCATGGACGTTGCCGAGATCGTAGGAAACGCGAGCCGCTGCGTGAAGCCACAACTTTGCGGCTGCAACACGCGCTGTATCAGTCGCGAGACCCCTACAGCCGACGTGGTGACACCGAACTTGGGGGGTCGCTCCGCCGAGAACGAGCCGCGAATTGGGGCAAACTTCGACGCTTCAACGCGGCTCATCGACACCCGTGCCCACCACTGCCCTGATTGCCGACGACGAGGAAGCGCCTCGCGCCGAATTGCTCAACGCGCTGCACACCGTGTGGCCCGAGCTCGACGTCGTCGACGAGTCGGTCAACGGCGTCGATGCCTGGGACGCGTATCTGCAGCACGAGCCGCAGGTGTGCTTTCTCGATGTGCGAATGCCCGGCCTGACCGGCGTCGAAGTCGCGCAGCGCATCGGCGGGCGCTCGCATGTGATCTTCGTCACCGCCCATGGCGACCATGCGCTGGCGGCGTTCGACGCCGGCGCCGTCGACTATGTCGTCAAGCCCATCAGCGCCGAGCGTCTCGAGCAGGCGGTGCAGCGCGTCAAGGCGCGGCTGGCTGAGCCCGCGACCGAAGTCGGCGAGTTCGATCTGCTCGATCGGCTGGCCGGCCAGGTTCGCCGCCCCGACTACCTCGACATCATCGAAGCCGGCGTCGGCGGCGAGATGACGCTGGTTCGCATCGACGACGTCGTCTTCTTCGAGTCCGAAGCGCGCTACACGCGGGTCGTCCACGACGAGGGCGATGCGCTGATCCGCACGCCGCTGAAAGAACTGCTGAGCCAGCTCGACCCGGCGGTGTTCTGGCAGATCCATCGCTCGGTCATCGTCAATCGGCGCCATATCGCGGCTGCCGAACGGCTGGCCGACGGCAACATGGTCGTGACGCTGCACGGCCGCACCGAGAAGCTGCCGGTGTCGCGCCATTTCCAGGGCTTGTTCAAGGCGCAGTGAGACACTGACGCCCTCAACCTGCGCGACCCGCCCATGACGCTGCCCGCGACGCCGACGCCCCGCTTCGATACCTTCTACAAACACGATGCGCTGACGCGACTGCTGCTCGACTATGCCGACGCGCATCCGACGCTGGTCTCGGTGCAGTCGATCGGCAAGAGCTACGAAGGCCGCGACATCTGGGTCGCGAGCATCACCAACACCGCAACCGGCGCCGACACCGACAAGCCGGCGTTCTGGGCCGACGGCAACATCCACGCCGGCGAACTGACGGCGAGCACGACCTGCCTGTACTACCTGCATCAGCTCGTCACCGGCTACGGCATCGACCTGCAAATCACGCAGCTGCTCGACACTCGCGCCATCTACCTCTGCCCGCGGCTGAACCCCGACGGTGCCGAGCTCGCGCTGGCTGATCGTCCGCGCCACATCCGCTCGTCGACGCGGCGCTATCCGTTCGAAGAAGAGCCCGTCGAAGGTCTCACCATCGAAGACGTCGACGGCGACGGCCGCGTGCTGTTCATGCGAATTCCCGACCCGCATGGCGCCTACAAAAAATGCGCCGCCGACCCGCGGCTGATGGTGCCGCGCGAGCCCGGCGAGTTCGGCGGCGAGTACTTCCGCGTGATGCCCGAAGGCACGCTGAAGCGCTATGACGGGCTGATGATCAGCGTCAACAAGGATCTCGAGGGGCTCGACCTGAACCGCAACTTCCCGACCGGCTGGCGCCAAGAGTTCGAGCAGGTCGGCGCCGGGCCGTACCCGGCGAGCGAGCCCGAGGTGAAAGCGATGGTCGACTTCATCGTCGGCCACCCGAACATCGGCGCGGCGATCAGCTACCACACGCACAGCGGCGTGATCCTGCGGCCGATGGGCACGCAGTGCGACGACGACATGATCCCCGAGGACCTGTGGGCCTACAAGCGCTTCAGCGCGCTCGGAGAGAAGCTCACCGGCTATCCGGCGATCAGCATCTGGCACGACTTCAAGTACCACCCGAAGGAAGTCATCAGCGGCACCCAGGACTGGATCTACGAGCATCTCGGCGCGCTGTTCTGGGTGGTCGAGATCTGGGCGCCGAACAAGGAAGCCGGCATCACCGACTACAAGTGGATCGAGTGGTACCGCGACCACCCGGTCGAAGACGACTTGAAGCTGTTGAAGTGGAGCGACGAGCATT
>VBCQ01000394.1 GCA_005882155.1 Betaproteobacteria bacterium | reverse complement strand
AGCCGGCTCGTGCACCAAGCTAGAACCCCCTCTCGGAGGGGGCAGGGGGAGCAGTGAGTTAAGCGCAAAGCGCGACTGGTGAAGCCGGCCTGCGGCCGGCTTCACCAGTCGCGCAGTCGCCGCCTCAGCTTCAAGACAATCTCGTCATGCATGCGCGAAATGCGCGACGGGCTCACGCCGAGGCTCGTGCTCGCGTCGTGCTGGCTGATGCCGCTGACGTAGAGCAGTTCCATCAAGCGGCGCTCTTTCTCTTCGAGCGCGTCGAACGCCGCGTTCAGCGCTGCGTGACGCTGGCGCAGCTGCAGGCTGCTTGCCGGGTCGGCGTGCTCGTCGACGGCTGACATCGCCTCGTCGTCGAGCGCGTTCTCGTCGTCGCAGTTCTCGAGTTCTTCGTCGCCGCTGCGCGCACCGGCGGCGCCGGCGTCGACCATGCAATCGTGAAAGGTCTTCAGCGTCCAGCCGAGCTCGTTGGCCACTTCCTTCGCGCGCGGCGTGCGCTGCAGCCGCTGCTCGAGGCGCTGCACCGCAGCGCGCGCCTGGCGAAGCCGGGCCCGCGCGTCGCGCGACAAGCTGTCGCTCGCGCGCAGTGCGTCGAGCATCGCGCCTTCGATGCGCCGCGCCGCATAGGTGTCGAAGCTCGCACCGCGGCTCGCATCGAAGCGCGTGATCGCGTCGTTCAAGCCGATCATGCCGGCCTGCATCAAGTCGTCGAGTTCGACGCTGGCCGGCAAGCGCGACACCATGCGCCAGGCGATTCGGCTGACCAGCGGCCGATGCGCCAGAAGACGCTCGCTGCGTGGGCATGAAGACGGTGTTCGGCGGGGCTGCAAGACGCTCATGGAGCTATGATTTTCGCGGCCATTCGGGCGCGCGCTTTTCTCGATTAAGCCATGCGTCCGGCAAGTTGTGACAGCGCGTTTTCGGCACGATTGCACAGCATCGCCAAGCCGAGCGCAGTCAACGCCGGGCGCGCTCCATTACGATCCGGCGTCGCGCGGCTCGACCGGCGACGCAACGCCATCAAAACGCTTGGAGGAATCTCAATGTCAGCCGTGAATCCCTACATGCCGCCGCGCGCCCAGGTCGCCGACGTGCTCGACCCGGCGAGCGAGTATCAGCCGGTGAAGATTTTTTCGTGGCGCGGCCGTATCGGGCGGCTGCGCTACCTGGCGTATTCGGTGGCCGGCTATTTCGCAATGATCCTCGCCGCTGCGTTGATCGGCGCCGTTGTCGGGGTCGTTGGCGCCAACCCGGCGATCGTCAGCGTGGGAACGATGATCGCTGTCGTGCCGTACTTGGTCTTCATGTGGATGCTGTTGATCCAGCGCTCCCACGACATGGACTGGTCGGGCTGGTCGACGCTGCTGATCTTCGTTCCGTTCGCGGCGTTGATCTGGGTGTTCAAAAGTGGAAGCGAGCGCGAGAACGGCTACGGCTTGCCGCCGCCGCCGAACACTTGGGGCGTGCGAGTGCTCGCCTTCGTCTTTCCCGTCATCATGGTGATCGGCATCCTTGCGGCCGTCGCGATCCCGGCCTACCAGCAGTACACGATTCGCGCCAAGGCCGCGCAGGTCAGGTAGCGCTGCCCGCGCGCGCCGGCAGCGCGACCGCCAGGCGCTGTGCCCATTCGGCCAGCGCCGGCATGATCTCCGGATGCAGCGCGACGCCGGTTTTCAGCTGGCGCTCGCGCAGCGCCAGCGCACGCTCACCCGGCAAGCGCACCGCCGGGTTGCCCGGCTTCACCGGCGCGCTGCGACACGCTTGCGCAAGCCAGCCGGTCTCGCGCATGAAGCGATCGCGTCCGCCGAATGCCGCCGGATCGAGCACCTGCATGAAGACCGAAGCGCCCCATTGCGTCTCGCCGTCGGAGCGTCCGTGTCCGCCCAAGCCCGAGGTCAGCGCTTCGACCAGCAGGCCGAGCGCAAATCCCTTGTAGCCAACGTCCATGCCGCCGAGCGGCAGGATTGCGCCCGGCGGGTCGGCGAGCAGCACGCGCGGGTCGTCGCTCGCGTTACCCTGGTTGTCGACGAGCCACGGCCCGCTCAGCCGCTGGCCGATGCCGGCGCGGTTCATTCGCGCAGTCATCCCGTTGGTCGTCGTCGACGCGCTGATGTCGATCAGCACCGGTGCGCCGTCGGTCGGAAAGCCGGCCGCGATCGGGTTCGGCGTGTAGCGGCCGGCGATCGCACCGTAAGGCGCGACCGTGCCGGTGACCGGGTCGGAGCAACTGAGCAGCATCATCAATCCGCGCTCGGTGGCGTGGCGCAGATACGCGGCAAGACACGCGATGTGATGCGATCGCCGGATCACCAACGTCGTCACCGGATGCTCACTGATGCGCTCGAACGCCAGGTCCATTGCGCGACGCACCAGCCACGGGCCGGGCAGAAAGCCGCCGTCCCAGGTGATCGCACTGCCGCGATCGGAGACGACCTCGGGCTCACCCCCACAGCACATTCGGCCGGCCGCGGCGTCGCGCAGGTACGGTGCGAGCAATTGCAGGCCATGCGTACTGTGGCCCATCAAGTCGGCTTCGACCAAGACCTCGGCACAACGTTGCGCTTGCTCGCGCGTAAGGCCGGTTTTCGACAGCAGCGATTCGGCGAACGCATTCAGCGCCGCTGCATCGAAGCACTCCCATGCGGCGGTGTCAGGCATCGGGCTCATCCTTGCTCCACGGGAAAACTGGCTTGACGACGTTGGCGGCTTCCCACCAGAATCGGTCAATTGTCTGATGAATGGTAATCGAGAAGCCGGAACGTACAACCGAAGGAGACAGTCGATGAAGAAGATCGTTGCCGCTGTGGTCACCGCCTGCCTGGCGGCGTTTGCGGGCCACGCGCTCGCGCAGGAGAAGCTCACCGTCTGGTGGGGCAAGGGCTTCTACAAATCCGAAGACGACGCGCTGTTCGACGCGATCCGCAAGTTCGAGCAGAATCCCGAAGACCGTCTCCGCGCTCGACGCCGGCACCGTGCCCGATGTCGTCTACGGCGACGTGTTCGACTTCCAGGTCACCGGCAAGTGGGCGTTCGAAGGCCGGCTCGAGGACGTGAGCGACGTGATCAATCCGATCAAGGCGAGCTTCCTTCCCGAGGCGCTCGCGACGACCTGGCTGTACAACGACAAGACGAAGAAGAAAGCGTACTACGCGTTCCCGATCAAGCAGCAGACGATGCACATCCAGTACTGGGCCGACATGCTGAACACTGCTGGCTTCAAGGAGTCCGACATCCCGACCAAGTGGCATGACTACTGGAGCTTCTGGTGCGACAAGGTGCAGCCCGCGTACCGCCAGAAGACCGGCCAGCGCGTCTACGGCATCGGCCAGCCGCTGGGAGTCGATTCGAGCGACTCGTTCTTCTCGTTCCTGACCTTCATGGACGCCTACAACGTCAAGCTCGTCGACGACAACGGCAAGCTGCTCGTCGACGACCCGAAGGTCAAGACCGGCCTGGTCGGCGCGCTGAAGGACTACACCGACGTCTACACCAAGGGCTGCACGCCGCCGTCGTCGACGAACTGGAAGGATCCGGACAACAACGTCGCGTTCCACAACAAGACGACGGTGCTGACGCACAACGCGACGATCTCGATCGCGGCCAAATGGCTCGACGACTCGAACAACGCAACCTTGACGCCCGAGCAGCGCGCGACCGCGAAGAAGAATTACGAAGAGCTGATCCGCACCGCAGGTTTTCCGAACAAGCCCGACGGCTCGAAGATGATCTATCGCGCCGCGGTGAAGACCGGCGTGATCTTCACCAACGCGCCGAACATGAAGCGCGCCAAGGAGTTCGTCGCGTTCATGCTCGACGAGAAGAACCTGACGCCGTACGTCGAAGGCGCGCTCGGGCGCTGGTTCCCGGTCCAGCAGGCGGCGACCAAGAGTCCGTTCTGGCAGGCCGACGTGCACCGCCGCGCCGTGCACGCGCAGTTCTCCGCCGGCACCGTGCCGTTCGAATTCACGAAGAACTACAAGTTCACGATCCTCAACAACGAGAACGTGTGGGCGAAGGCAGCGAACCGCGTGATCAACGACAAGATCCCGGTCCCGCAGGCGGTCGACGAGATGATCGCGCGAATCAAGGCGGTGGCCGGTTGAGCGTCCCTCCAATGTCCGTTCGCACTGAGCTCGTCGAAGTGCCCGCGCAAGGGCTTCGACAAGCTCAGCCCGAACGGGTCATTGATGCGAATCCCCCAAGAAAACGCATGACCCAGTGGCAGACCTGGGGCGTGATTCTCGTCGCGCCCTACCTGCTCGTGTTCCTCGCGTTCGTGCTCTACCCGGTCGGCTACGGCCTCTGGCTCGCGCGCCACCCCGCGAGCTACGTCAGGCTGTTCGACGACCCGATCTTCAGCCGCACCGTCGTCAACACGCTGCTGTTCCTCGTCGTCGGCATCAACGTGAAGATGGCGATCGCATTGTTCCTGTCGGGCTTCTTCGTTCACGAGCGCAAGTGGATCCGCTGGCTGTCGCTGCTGTTCATCCTGCCGTGGGCAGTGCCGTCGATTCCGACCATCTTGTCGCTGCGCTTCATGTTCAACCCCGAGTGGGGCTTGATCAACTCGCTGATCTTTCGCTTCACCGCCGCCGACGGACCGAATTGGCTGCAGCAGCCCACCCTCGCGCTGTTTCTCGCGATCGTCGTGCACATCTGGAAGTCGCTGCCGTTCTGGACGCTGATCCTCGTCGCCGGCCGGCTCGCGATTCCGGGCGAAATGTACGAAGCGGCGGCGGTCGACGGTGCGACCGGCTGGCAGAAATTCCGCTTCATCACCTGGCCCTCGCTGCGCACGCTCTACCTCACGTCGTCGCTGCTGTCGATGATCTGGACGCTCGGCGACTTCAACAGCGTCTACCTGCTGACCGGTGGCGGCCCGGCCGACCTGACGCATGTGATGGCCACGCTAGGCTTGCGCTACCTGCGGCTCGACCAAGTCGACCTGTCGATGGCGACCATCGTCTGCGCGCTGCCGCTCGTCCTGCCGCTCGTTTACTTCATGATGAAACGGCTGTCCAAGTGAAGCTGACACGCCGCAAGGTCACCAACGAAGCCAAGCTGCTGCTCGTCGGCATCCCGGTGCTGCTGTGGACGATGCTGCCGATCTACCACCTGTTCCTGTTCGCGATCTCGCCGAAGGAGTCCGCGTTCGGCGGCAAGCTCTGGCCCGACCACCCGACGCTCGCGAATTTCCAGCGCGTGTTCGGCGAGAAGCATTACTTCCTCGAGCACTTCTGGCTGCAGCTGTGGAACTCGCTGTTCATTGCGGTGACGGTCGGCGCGGTCACGCTGTTGATCGCGACCTTCGCCGCGTTCTCGATCAGCCGGCTTCGCGTGCGCGGCGGGCGAACGGTGATGAACCTGGCGCTCTTCACCTACTTCATCCCGGCCGCGTTCCTCGCAGTGCCGATGTACAAGACGATGGGCAATTACGGGCTCTTGAACAGCCAGTGGTCGCTGATCCTCGCGATGATCACGATCGCCACACCGTACTCGATCTGGGTGCTCAAGCAAGCGTCGGACAAGCTGCCGCTCGA
>VBCQ01000393.1 GCA_005882155.1 Betaproteobacteria bacterium | reverse complement strand
GACGTTGCCGGCGAGCAGCACGTGCGCGGCGCGCACCTCGCCGTTCGCGGTGCGCAGCGTCGCTGGTGCGCCGCTCGAAACTCGGGTGACCTGCGAGTGCTCGAAGATGCGCACCCCCAGCTGTGCCGCGGCGCGTGCGAGGCCGAGGCTGTACTTCAGCGGATTCAGATGCCCGCCGCGCCGGTCATGCAAGCCGCTGTGGAAGCGCGGACTGGCGATCCATTGCGGCAGGTTGCGCGGCTCGATCCAGCGCGTCTCGTAGCCGTAGTCGCGCGCCATGCGGTCGCGCCAGTGTCGGAGCTCGCGCGCCTTTCTGGCATTCACCGCGAGCAACAGAAAGCCCGGCTGCCAATCGCAATCGATGCCAAAGCGCCGGCAGCGCGCGTGGATCAGATCGACGCCTTCGATGGTCATGGCCCAGATGCGCCGAGCTTCGTCGATGCCGAGCTGCTTCTCGATGACGGTCGGGTCGCAGGCGAGGCCGGCGATCACCTGCCCGCCATTGCGCCCTGATGCGCCCCAGCCGACCTCATTCGCTTCCAGCAGCACGACGCGATGGCCGCGGTCGGCGAGCTCGATGGCAGCCGACAGCCCGGCGAGGCCGCCGCCGACGATTCCCACGTCGGCATCGACGCTCCCCTCGAGGCTCGCGAACGCCTGCGTGCGCCGCATCGTGGCGGCGTAGTAGGAGTCGCGTGCGAGTTCTCGGTCGGCGCTCAGAAAGCTCATGATGGTTTACGCGCTAGGCAGGCCCTCGGTACGTCGCGGCATGGTGAGGATGATCTCAATCGGCGTGCCGGATCGCATCTGCGAGCGTGCCGACGATCTGGTCGATGTGCTGGTTCTCGATGATCAGCGGCGGCGACAGTGCGATCGTGTCGCCGGTCGTGCGGATCAGCAGGCCCTTTTCCCAGCAGTCGAGGAACACCGAGAACGCGCGCTTGCCGGGCTCGCCGGCGATCGGTGCCAGCTCGATGCCGGCGACGAGGCCGATGTTGCGCACGTCGATGACGTTGGGCAGCCCTTCGAGCGCGTGCACCGCGCTTTCGAACGGCGCCGCCATCTTCGCCGCGCGCGTCAGCAGGCCCTCGTCGGCATAAGTGGCGAGCGTTCCCAGCGCGGCGGCGCAAGCGAGCGGGTGCGCCGAATAGGTGTAGCCATGGAAGAACTCGATCATGTGCTCGGGGCCGTGCATGAACGCGTCGTGGATGTACTGCTTGGCGAACACCGCGCCCATCGGCACCGTGCCATTGGTCAAGCCCTTGGCGACCGTCATCATGTCGGGCGTGACGCCGAAATGCGTCGCCGCGAACGGCGCGCCGACACGGCCGAAGCCGGTGATGACCTCGTCGAAGATCAGCAAGATACCGTGCTTGTCGCAAATCTCGCGCAGCCGCTGCAGGTAGCCTTTGGGCGGCAGCAGCACGCCAGTGGATCCGGCGACAGGCTCGACGATCAGCGCGGCGATCGTCGACGCATCGTGGAGTGCGACGATGCGCTCGAGGTCGTCGGCGAGCTCGGCGCCGTACTCCGGCTGGCCGCGCGAGAACGCGTTGCGCGCGAGGTCGTGGGTGTGGCGGATGTGGTCGACACCGGCGAGCAGGGGACCGAACATCTTGCGGTTGCCGACCATGCCGCCGAGCCGCGCTCGCGGCCGATCAGTCGAGTGCGTGCACCATCGCCGCGAGCGCGGTGGTAGGCGATCGCCATCTTCAGCGCTGTCTCGACCGCTTCGGAACCCGAGTTGGTGTAGAAGACCTTGTTAAGCCCCGGCGGGGTCAGCTCGACCAGGCGCTCGGCGAGCTCGAAGGCCAACGGATGGCCCATGTTGAACGGCGGCGCGAAATCCATTTCGGCGACCTGGCGCTGGATCGCCTCGATGATCTTCGGCCGTGCATGGCCCGCATTGACGCACCACAGTCCTGCGATGCCGTCGAGAATCTGCCGTCCTTCGGGCGTCCAGTAGTGCATGCCGGACGCCTTGGCCAGCATGCGCGGCACTTTCTTGAACTGCCGGTTGGCGGTGAACGGCATCCAGTACGCGTCGAGCTTGGAGGTCATGCGGGGCTCTCCTTCGAAATCGATTTTCAGTCTAGTCCTCGATCGGTGAAAACGGCTTGCGCAATCGCCACAATCGCACCCTTGGATACGCAACATCATGCGCGCAACAGCGATGAAACCGGTCCTCGTTCTTCAGCATCTCTCACACGACGGTCCGGCTTATCTCGGTACCTGGCTGCAAGCGCGATCGCTCGCGTTCGAAGTGTTCAACACCGAGGCCGGTGACGCATTCCCGCAGCGTGTCGGCGGGTATTCGGCGTTGGCGGTGCTGGGCGGTGCGATGAGCGCCAACGATCCGCTGCCCTCACTGCGTCAGGCCGAGCGATTGATCCTCGAAGCGGTCGACGCCGATGTGCCGGTGCTCGGCCACTGCCTCGGCGGCCAGCTGATGGCGCGTGCGCTCGGCGCGCGCGTCATCGATTCACCGGCACCCGAAATCGGCTGGCATCGGCTGCAGACTCGTCGTGGCGATGAAGCCGATGCGTGGTTCGGCGGCATCGACGAAGCCATGGTCTTTCAATGGCACTACGACGCGTTCGAGCTGCCCGCCGGCGCACAGTCGCTGGCGCGCAGCGAGGCTTGCCCACACCAGGCTTTCGCGATCGGGCCGCACCTCGCGATGCAGTTTCATGTCGAGCTGGACATGGCCAAGCTACAGGCGTGGACCGGTGAGGTCGACGCGCGATTCGCCGCCGCTGCACTCGCGCCATCGGTGCAGACGGCAAGCGCAATGCTCAATGACGCCGTGCATCGGCTCGACGCGCAGCAGCGTCTGGCCGACCGCATTTATTCACGCTGGATCGCGTCCGCCCCGCGTTGATTTCACGATCAGAAATGATCGTTTCACAATACGAGAGTGAACGTTGCTGCGGTGCGCAAATCCCTTTCATGTTCTTGAATTGCATTTCGTATCATGCAACTCGACATCTAAGCCATTGATTGTGCAGGTTATTATTTTTACTCTTCTATAAGACATAAGTGTTCCGCGAACCGGCGAAGCTTTGTATGCTGACCTCCAAAGTCTTCGTTTTCTTCTCTTGTCTGTCTCACCTCTGGAGGTCCTCATGACGAACCCGACTCGCGAACAACAGATCGCTGCCCTGGAAAAAGACTGGGCTGAAAACCCGCGCTGGAAAGGCGTCAAGCGCGGCTACACCGCAGCCGACGTCGTGCGTCTGCGCGGCTCGCTGCCGATCGAGCACACGTTGGCCAAGCGCGGTGCCGACAAGCTGTGGAACCTGCTCAACACCGAGCCCTTCGTCAACACGCTCGGCGCGCTGACCGGCAACCAGGCAATGCAGCAGGTCAAGGCCGGCCTGAAGGCGATTTACCTGTCCGGCTGGCAAGTCGCCGGCGACGCCAACAGCAACGGCGAGATGTACCCCGACCAGTCGCTGTACTCGGTCGACTCGGTGCCGAAGGTCGTGAAGAAGATCAACAACAC
>VBCQ01000391.1 GCA_005882155.1 Betaproteobacteria bacterium | reverse complement strand
GACAACCACAGTCGCACCCGCCGACCCGGCCGGCGGTTGCCGCCAGTCCCAGCCATGTGCTGCGCGACGAGCCCCCAAGCTTCGTCGACCGACGTTGCGGCAAGCCAGTGCGCCGCATCCGTCTCGCCGCTCTCGCCTGCCGTCATCACTGCCGCCGCGGTCTCGCCGAGATAGACGTCCACAAGCTCAGAGCCAGCCAACCACACGCTTGACCTCCTCGAGCGTCGTCCGCGCTTGCATCACGTGGCGTGCGGCCTGCACCGTGAGCGACTCGACACCTTGATCCTGACCATGCTTTCGAAGCACCGAGACGGGCGAGCCTTCGGTGACGTGGTCACGCAGCGCGTCATCGACCACATGCACCTCGGCGACGACGAAGCGCCCTCGGTATCCGGTGCCGTTGCAGTGCGTGCACCCGACCGCGAGCGGCACTGTCTTCGCGATTCCTTGTCCCATTCGGGCTAGCCATTGCTGTTCACGCTCGGTAGCTTCGCGCTGCCCCGTGCAATGCGTGCACAGCTGGCGCACGAGCCGCTGCACGACGACGCCATTGAGCGACGACATGAATCCGAACATGTCGAGCCCGAAGTGGCGGAAGCGCCCCATGATGTCGGTCATGCTGTTGGCATGGACCGTCGTGAACACCAAGTGACCGGTGAGCGCGGACTGCACCGCGATCTCGGCAGTCTCCGCATCGCGGATCTCGCCGACGAGGATTCGATCGGGGTCGTGCCGCAAGATCGAACGCAACCCCTTCGCGAACGTCAGCCCCTTGCGCTCATTGACGGGGATCTGCAATACGCCAGGCAGCTCGTACTCGACCGGATCCTCGATCGTGATGATCTTCTCCAGCCCAGTGTTGATCTCGCTCAGCACCGCATAGACGGTGGTCGTCTTGCCGCTGCCCGTGGGGCCAGTGACGAGCAGCATGCCGCTCGGCTCGCCGGCCAGCTCGCGGATGAGTTGCGCGTTGTGGGCTTCGAATCCCAACAGATCCAGCGACACCGCGACCTCGCGGGTGCGCAGCTGCGCCTTGTCGAGCAGACGCAGCACGGCGTCTTCGCCGAAGACGCTGGGCATGATCGACACCCGCAGATCGATGCTCTCGGTGCCTCGCGCAAAGCGGAAGCGCCCGTCTTGCGGCAGCCGGCGCTCAGTGATGTCGAGCTGCGCAAGCACCTTGATGCGCGAGATCACTTCCTGAGCAGGTTGCGCGCCGTCGAGCCGCGCAAAGCGCTTCATCACGCCATCGAGTCGATGCTTGACCGTCACGCCGCCACGGTCGCATTCGAAATGGATGTCGCTCGCGCCGTTCGTGAATCCCGATCGAATTGCCGTGTCGACGAATGCGACGATCGGGCCATCGGCTTGCGCAACCGCGTCGCTCGCGCCACCTGCGTGTGCAGGCGTGGAATTTCCGCCAAGCCACATGTCCAGCGACTCTCGACTCACGGCGACCGACGCTGCTTGCGCGCCGAGGCGGCGGCAGACGCGTTGCAGCAAGGCTTCGTCCCAAGGATCCTCGGCCGCAATCACCGGCACGCCGTCGGCGCGCCGAAGCACGACGCACTTCCACGCGCGAGCTGTCGGCAAATCCACGGCGGAGAAGTCCGGGATCTCAGCGCCCGTGTGCTGCATCACCGCCACACCGGCATCAGCCTGGAGGCGCGCGGCGAAGGCCACCGCATCGACACCCGGCATCCGCAACAGAATGTCGAGTACCGCGCCAGCACCGGCACGATGCTGTTGGCGCGCTGACTGCAAAGCGTCGCGCAGCGAAGGAAGGCTGGCACTGGTCGGCAAGGCGCTCACCTCAGCGGATCCCATTGGCGATGTCGAAGATCGGCATGTACATCATCACGACGATGCCGCCGACGACAAGAGCGACGACGAGCAGCAGCAAAGGCTCGACGATGCGAGTGGCACGCTCGACGAATGTCGCGAAGGCCGTTGCATGGCGATCGGCGATGGTTTGCAGCACCGCGTCGAATCCACCGGTGCGTTCGCCCACGGCGAGCAACCGCTCCGACACGGTGTCGGTGAGTCGCGCCTGCTCGAAAGCCGCCGCCACTGCTCGTCCTCGTGCGAGCTCGGATCGGGCGCGGGCAATTCCTTCGCTCGTCTGAGCGCCGAGCCCAAGGCCTTGGCAGACCGTCAGGGCCTCATCGAGCGTGTAGCCGCCTCGAAACATCAACGCCAGCGACTGATAGAGCTTGGCGTGGCGGAAGTGCTCCCACTGTCGCTGCAGCGGTGGAATCTGTTCGACGATGCGTACTGCGAGGGCGAGCACATAACCTTGTCGCCAAGCCCAAACACCGACCAGCGCCACAGCAACAAGACCCGCCACCACCATAGGCAAGCGGTCGTGCAGCGCACGGCTGACGCCCATCAATACCTGCGTCGGCAAACTCACCGCGCCATGGAAGTCGACGTACATGCGCGAGAAACGCGGGATGACATACAGCAGCAGGAACATCGATATCAGCGCGCCGAGCGACACCACCACCGCGGGATAGATCGCCGCGCTCACCACTTGCCGGCGCAGCCGCTGCAGCATCTCGTCGTAGCGCAGAAAATCTTCGAGTGCGCTGGTCAAGGTGCTGGTGCGCTCGCTCGCGGTGACGCTGGCCACCAGCACCTCCGGGAATGCGTCGGCGCTGTNNNNCGCATGCACCTGCTCGCGCGCCCCGCCACGCGACTGCGCGTGAAGCGTCTCGAGCGCCTCGACCACCGTCATGCCGGCCTTCAGTAAGGTGCCCAATTCGCGGCACCACCATGCAACGTCGAACGCGCGGCTCGATTTCTTCGATGTGCTGCCGCGAGAATCCGAATGCAGAGACAGCACGACCCGCCCGGTGTCGGCCCACTGCGCTCGCAGTGCCAGCTCGGAGTCGGCGTGTGCGAGTTCTTCGACGACCAACGCGCGCGCCGGATCGAAGTAGCGGATGTTGAAGGCAGGCATGAAGGATCGCTGGAAGTTCAGATCAGCGTGTGATGTCGGCATCGTCGCCACTGCCACCCGGTGCGCGGTCGCGCCCATAGCTGATCAAGTCGTAGTCGCGGCCTGACATTCCCGGATTGCGGTATTGGTAAACGCTGCCCCACGGATCCAGAGGAATGTCGCCTTGCATGTACGGGCCATGCCAGCGCGGCTCATCCATCAAGCTGCGCGCGCGCCGCAGTCGACTCGGACCTCGATATCTGGCCGAGAAAGCGCGGCGCCACGATGCCAGTCAGCAAGCCGATGATGAGAATCACCACCAGCAATTCGAGCAAGGTGAAGCCGCGCGCTCCATCTGGAGCGGGCTTCAAAACACGGAGTGTCGACACCTTCATTCACTGCACCTTGGGAACAAATTTCCATTCGGCGTAGTGCTGCGCTGCCGGCAGCGACGTGACGTCGAGATCCAAAGCGGCATTGTGGAGCGGCACGTCAGCGCTCTGGCTGTACACACCGCGCACGCTGCCGTCGGGTCCTGTCACCAGACCCCACTCACGCGTCGGCTCGAGCGGGTCGGGATACAACGTTCTCAAGTGTCGACGCGTGCCGACGAAGCGCGTGTCGGCCAGCAGGCTCGCAAGCGCAGGCGGGTATTGCTTGAGCGACCCCGGCGATGCCGCGTAGTAGCTGGCAATTGCCTGCGCATACAACTGCCCGACTCGCAACAAGTCTTGCTCGCGCTCGCGCTTGGCCTGGTCGGCCCACAGCGGCCCCACCACCGCCAGGCCGATCGAAAAAATCACCAATGCCGCCAGCATCCACACGTACGTGAAGCCGCGCGCCGTGCGCTCACCACTTCGCATAGGCGCTCCCATCATGAGCGTTGCCCATCGCGCCGCTGCGCACATCGGCCACCGCGCCGGCGTTCTGCCCGGGCGGCGGGAGCAACACCCATGAGTCGATGCGATCGGTGATCGGGTCGATCGGTACTTGACGCAGGTAGCGCTGCTGCACCAGCTCCTGCAATTCCGCCGGGTAGCGCGCGCGATCGGCGTAGAACTTGTCGATCGCATCGCGCATGCTGGCGAGGTTTTGCCGCAGCACCGCTTCGCGCGCGCGGTCCACATGCTCGGTGTAGCGCGGCGCGCTGATCGCGAGCAGCAGACCGAGTGCGGCCATGACAACCAGCAGCTCGATCAGAGTGAAGCCGCGCTTCACTGCGCTTGAACGATGAGCGTGGAAGCGCCGCATGGCTACCAGTCCTTCAACGGCACGCCGTTGAGTCCGACCTTGTCCGATGTCGAATGCAAGTCGTAGACGTCATCCCCGGGGCGCGGCCGGTCGGCCGGCGACTGGAAGCTGCGCAAGGCCCAGCTTTTCTCGGCCGGCACACCGGCATCGGCGAACGGATCACGCGGAATGCGCCGCAGGAAATACATCGGCTTGCCCGAGGCTTTGGCGTTGGGCACACCGGACACCAGGTCCGCGAGCTTGGGCGGATAGCCGGCACTGCCTGCGGGTTGAACGACAGCGCCACTGTCGACGCTGCGCTTGTAGGCGTCGATCGCATCGCGGATCTCCCACAGCGCGCGCTTCAGTTCATGCTCGCGCTCGCGTTGCACGGTGATCTCGGCCAACGGCAACGCGGCCATCGCAAGAATGCCCAGCACGACCATGACGACCAGCAGCTCGATCAAGGTGTAGCCACGAGCGATCGGGCGCGTACGCATGTCTGCCGCCCTCACTGCACCTGCACTCGCAACGCCGGCAGCGCTGCGGGCTTTGCCACCGGCCCAGCCAGGCCGATCGGCTCGACACCGATCACGCTCAGTTCTGCCGGCCCCGCAGACAAGGCCTTCAGACGCAAGGTCAGCACGTTGCCCTGCCCCGTTGCACCGGTGGCCTGGTTTCGCAGCACGCCGGCGCTGGCGCGCCCCGCTACCGCGTCGATCGCTTTCGTGAAACTGGTTTGCGCCCCGCCCTGCTTGAAGAGCTCTCCCTCGTCGATGCTGAGCAGTTCGAGCCGCTCCTTGCTGTAGGCGAGCTGCAGCGGCGCGCCGCGCAACGGTTGATCGGTCTTCAGGTCCAGCGTCACCACGAAGGTCTCACCGGCTTTCACCTGGCTCGGGCCGCTCCATTGCAACGCCAAGCCGGCTGATGCTTCAGCGGGCTTCGGCGTTGTCGCGCTCTGAGCAGCAGCTGTGGGCGCCGCAGCTACTGCAGCCGCGTCATCAACGGACAGACGCACGCCACCGACCGGCCGCATGCGCGGCAGCGCTTCGGTGCCGACCCACAGCTCCGACTCGCTCGCATCGAGCCGTCGCAGGTTGCGCAAGATTCGCGGCGTGATCGACAACACGAGCTCGGTGCGCTGGTTGTCGTCGCGTTGGCTGGAGAACAAGCGCCCCATCAGCGGCAAGTCACCAAGCCCAGGCACCTTGCTCGCATCGCTGCGTTCCTGGCTGCTGATGAGGCCGGCAAGCAACTGCGTC
>VBCQ01000392.1 GCA_005882155.1 Betaproteobacteria bacterium | reverse complement strand
TCAGGCGCGATCCGGCTTTCCAGATCGCGAGGTCGACCATGCCGAGCGGCGATCCGCGATAGCCGCTGACGAAGCCGCGGGTGTTCAAGCCGGCGGCGGCATCGCGCTGGCGCTGCATCGCGAGCAGGCGCACGAGCGCTTGCGTGCCGGTCAGAAAAATCGTTCCGCTGTCGGCCCAAAGGCTGTCCGACAAACGGTAGTCCGGGCGGCGCAGAGCAGCGAGCGATGAAGGCGCCTTCCTTCTCGGATAAGTGCCATGCACGAAGAATCTTCTCTCGATGCACACAGCCTGAAAATCCTCGTCGAGCTGCAGCGCGACGCACGCAAGACGGTGCAGCAACTGTCCGAGGCAGTGGGGCTGTCGCCGACGCCTTGCTGGAAGCGCATCAAGGACATGGAAGACGCCGGCGTCATCACCGGCTACACCGCACTGGTCGACCGCGAGAGGCTCGGTCTGCTGCTCAGCGTGCTGGTCGAAGTGAACCTGTCGCAGCACACTGAAGAAGTCGTGCAGCGTTTCGAAGAGGCGGTGAAGGCCAGCCCGCACATTGCGCGCTGCGTCTCGACGACCGGGCAATCCGACTATGTGCTGACGGTGTTCGCATCGGACATCAAGCACTACGAGCAATTCCTGCACGACACGATCTTCAAGCTGCCGGGTGTCACCCATGTGCGATCGAGCATCGTGCTGAAGGAGATCAAGTCCGAGGTCGCACTGCCGATCGACTGGATCGCGTCGAATTCTTCGGGGGTCGCGAAGCCGAAAGTGCGGCGGGGGAAAACGGCGGCGCGTCGCTGAGTTTCAGTCGGACTTGGCGGCCCTGAAGGCTGCTTCGACAGCACGGACCAAGGAGGGATGCAGGGTGCCGAGCTTCGGCGTCTGGCCGTGCGGCGCGGCGGGAGGCACCGAGAACCACTCGGTCGTGTACGGAAGATCGATGCACTGCTTCAGATCGAACTTGGTGTCGTAGCTGAGTCCAGCGGCTTCGTAGGCAGCGGCATTGCGCTCGCGCAGGATGGAAAATTCGCCGCGATGCAGTGTCGTCGTGCGCTGGCTCGTGCCGTAGGCGACGCGTACTTCGAACTGCGGTGCGTCGTCCTCGAACACCGCGAGGATGAGGGCAGGGCGCGGCTTTGGCCGCGGGGTGATCTCGTCGGGGAAGTGGCACCAAACGATCTCGCCAGCGGTGGGTTCGCCCCACCACCGGTGGGTCATGCGGATTGCGTCTCGAACAGGCTCGACCGCACCGAGCGCTTGCCGCCTTGCGGCACGCGCTTCTTGATCTGTCGCATCTGCGCAGCGGTCAACGGACCCTCGTCAGCCTCGTACTGCGGGAGCAGCTTGATCGCCAATTCGTGCAGCGCATAGTGGATGACTTGCGTCTCGTCGACGCCCAACCGTTCCGCCAGCCGTTTGGCAGTTTCGCGCGTCACGCCGGTGACGCTGTCGATGGTGCGGTAGCGAAACGGAATCTGATTGGCGGGGGGGCGGACTGTCATGACGGGGTACCGAATTTGAGATATCCGAAAGATATCCACGTTCGATCGGTCTGTCAAATTCGATTCTCTTTGACTTGAATCAAAGCAGAAACAATCCTATGATCTACCGACCGGTCGGTCAATTTTGCTTCTGGAGTTCCCATGTCCGAACCCTTGATCCTGACCTCGCAACGAGGCGCGGTGCGGACGCTGACGCTGAATCGACCTGCCGCGCTGAACAGCTTCACCGCGCAGATGAACGAACAGCTGCGCTCGCAGCTCGACGCTGCCGCTGCGGATCCCGAGGTGCGCTGCGTCGTGCTGACCGGCGCCGGGCGCGGCTTCTGTGCCGGGCAGGACCTTGCCGACCCGATGGTCGCGCCGAGCGCGGACGGTGAACCGCCGAAAGACCTCGGCCAGGTGATCGAGCGGCTGTACAAGCCGCTGGTGCAGCGCCTGCGTTCGATGCCGGTGCCCGTCATCGCGGCGGTCAACGGCGTCGCGGCGGGTGCCGGCGCGAATCTCGCGCTGAACTGCGATCTGGTCGTCGCGGCGCAGTCGGCGAGCTTCATTCAGGCGTTCTCGAAGATCGGCCTCATCCCGGACACCGGCGGCACTTGGTTGCTGCCGCGACTCGTCGGCCGCGCACGCGCACTCGGACTCGCGCTGCTCGGCGACAAGCTCGGCGCGGCCGATGCCGAGCGAATCGGCTTGATCTGGAAATGCGTCGCCGACGCGACGCTCGCCGAGGAGGTCGACAAGCTCGCGCAGAAGCTCTCGACGATGCCCGCGAAAGCCCTCGCAGCAACACGCGAGGTGTTCGATGCAGCGCAGCACCTGACGCTCGAGCAAGCGCTCGACGCGGAAGCGCAAGTGCAGGGGCAGTTGGGCCGCGCGCACGACTACCTCGAAGGCGTCGCGGCGTTCTCGGCCAAGCGCGCTGCTGTGTTCACCGATCGCTGAGGCAGCCATCCAATGACCGAACGCACACCGCAACAAACACCAGATCTCGTTCGCGAGCGCATGTTCGCCAACGACCGCGCGTCGAAGGCGCTCGGGATGCGTGTCGTCGAGATGTCTCCCGGTCAG
>VBCQ01000390.1 GCA_005882155.1 Betaproteobacteria bacterium | reverse complement strand
GTTTCGCGATCGCACGGGTTTGCTCGCCAACGCGATCGGCTGGCCACTCCTGTCTTTCGGATTCGGACTGCTGGTGTTTGCCGCTGCGGATTGCCGGAGTCTCGTTGGGCGCTGGCGGATACCCGGCGTGGGCTGGATCGCGGCGATCTCCTACAGCCTCTACCTGAGCCACAAGATTGCGTTTCATCTTGTGCAGGAGGCCATCGTGCCGTCGATGCAAGGGAGCGGCGGGCTCCAATTCGCAACCTATGCGCTGGCAACTCTTCTGCTCGGGGCTGTACTGCACTATCTGGTGGAGCGCCCATTTCTGCGCTGGCGCGATCGTCGGGCGACCGCATCAAGATTCAATACGGAGACCGCTTTGAGGACCACCACCGCAATTACGGCCTGTACCCAGCGTGGATGCGGCACGCCGACCACCGCCACCTCGGACGCCGGCGGCAGCTGGTAGATGGTTTCCTCGACCTCGCCGTCGGGCACCGAGGACATCTACAAGACAAAATTGAATCGACGGCCACACCCTGCGAATCGCCGGCTTCGATCAAACCGAGCATTTCAGGCCAGTTCTATTTCGGCAAACCGGAGTTCGCGTGCGAATCCTTCATTTCTCGAGAGATTGCCAAACAGCTGACGCCATACGCCTGAGATCGCTCAAAGCATCGATCCTAATCGTCGCAATTGTTTTGAGCAGGTCTGCATTTGGATCAGCGGATGCAACCAAAGCGCCAGAGCCAGATTTTCACAAATTGGATGCCAATGAGCCGCCCGGCCCTTCCACGCCGACAAGAGCCAGTGGGGTCGTCATGTTGGATTATCAGACCATCAAAATCAACGGATATCAACCCATTGATTTATTGGGATTCCACTTTCTGAACAAATTCAACGACTGGCTGTACCTTGGTATTGGCGGCCATGCTCCGCTGGTCAATGGTGAATATGGCGGATTCATGGCTTTTGACGCCACCATTCACGCTGAGCGGAGGCTGTTCGGGAATTTGTCCGCTGCTGTCGGCGCCTCGTTAGGAGGGGGTGGTGGAGGCAAGAACGTCGAACAGAGCAAAATAATCTCTGGCTCTGGCGGTTTTATGAAGAGCTACATTGGGCTCGGCTATCATTTTAATGACATGTCCGTGGGCGTGAATTATTCCAGAATTCGATTCACCAACTCGGCGATAGATGGCTCTCAACTCGGTCTCTATATTCAGGCGCCATTTTCATATCGGGTTGCGCCTTATGAAAATGCTGGTCAACATCTCCTGTCGAGAGACGAGTCGGATCAGAGCGCAACTTCGAGTCATTCGGATAAAGATGTCGTGATATTTGGATTGGATAATATCATTCAAATCAATCCAAAAGGATCATACACGAAAACCATCAATTTGGTCGATGCGCAATATAATCACTTTCTTGTAGACAACTACTATATTCTATTCGGAGGAAGCGTTGGCTATCACGGCCTCGCAGGGTACAATCAAGTTTTTGGCGGCGTTGGATATAGGTATTCTTATTCCAGCCGTTTCAATATCAATTTCCAGCTCGCTCTTGGGTCCGGCGGCTACGCGCCTGAAAGGATCGACACCGGCTCTGGATTGCTGATCTACCCTAAGCTATCGACCGAATATCGGTTGAGCAATAGCATTGGTCTTTTATTATCAAGCGGATATCTTTACGCGCCGCGCGGATCGTCAAGAAATCTGACCCTGGGCGCGTCACTCGTGTATCACGCTTCGCCGGATGGCGGGAGTGCTCACGGTGACCATGCGGCGACAGAGGTTGCGTATCGTGGGCATCGCTTTCACATTTTTTCGCAAACTGAGTTCAAGGTGAAGGTCGGGGACAGAGACCAGGGCAAGGTCAAATTGTTGTCCGTGCAAGTTGACAATACGGTCAGCGACAACATCTATATACCCATTCAAGGCAGTATTGCCTACAACAGCTATTTCGGTTATCCGGGGTACGGTGAAGTGCTGGCTGGTATTGGAGCGCAGAACAAGTACACCCCAAATGACTCATTTCAGACATTTGCCCAACTGTTGATCGGAACCAACGTTCACGGCATCATTGTCAAGCCGGCGTTGGGCGTGAATTTTGGTCTGAGTGATCGGCTTGCGGTTTATGGACAAGTTGGCAGTACATTGTCGCTGGACAATGTGGGTCTATATCCCAAACAGCGCAGATTCAGATCGACCTCTGTCGGTTTAGGTTTGAGTTATCGTTTTTCACTCCCGCTATAAACTCGCTCGCCCAACGCCGGTAGCACCTTCAGCCGGACCCGCACTGCGTCGCGAGCCCGACAGCGATTGCGATGAGACGCCACGGCAGCATGCCGCTCAGCGCAAGGTCTCGCGCTTGACTGCCACATCAAAACGCAACGCGCTTTGCGCTTCGCCGCGCCCGGCGTTCTTGCTGCGGCCGATCCACAGCCAGCTGCGGCCGTCGCTGCTGCGCGCGTACTGGAACTTGCGCTTCAGGCGAGCGCCGATGCGCGGCACTTCCTCTTCCTCGATGACGAGCGTGTCGTCGTCGGCCATCGGATTCAGCGGGTCGCGCCGCAGCATCCAGCCGCGCGGATAAAAGACATAGCTGCGCAATCCGTCGCCGATCGGCACACGCGTGACGAAGTCGGTCTGCGCATCGAGCAGCGCGAGGAAGTCGACGTACGCCGGGTCGACTGCGCCGATCACCTCGACGCTCGCCTCCGGGTAGAAGCGCTTCATCCCGGCGCGCGCGAGGCGAATCGTCAGCGGATCATTGAAGTCGATCGGCGTGTCGCGCACCGGCAGCAGCGGCGTCCAGTTCGCCGGCACCGGTGTCTGCATCCGGTAGACGAGCTGCGGGCTGTCGAGGCCGCCGTCGAAATCGATCCTCTGCTGGAACGCGAGCGCGCGTGCCTCGAGGTCGCGATCGAGCGGCTCGCCCGACACGCCCTGCACGGTGTGCTCGATCGCCCACGCGAGGTTGGCCATCTCGTCGCGCGCCAGCAGGGTCTCTTCGAGCACCGCGCCCTCGAGCACGCCGTCGAGGCTGTCGGGAAGAAAGAGCGCGTGCTGAAGGCGGCCCTGCAGCGTCGCATCGGCCGTCATCGAATACAGCGTCCACTGCGAGCCGTTCGGGTTGACGATCGGGTTGGCCGACGCGGTGATGCCGAAGCCGTCGGTGATCGTGAAGTCCAAAACGCGGTGGATCCAGCCGACCGGCAAGCGCACCGGCACCATGAACCAGTCGTTGCCGAAGGTCAGCGCGAACTCGGTGACGCTCATGCGAACGAGGTCGGTCACGCCGGCCTCGGCGCCGGCGAAGTTGACGGCGCCGTCCTCGAATTCCCAGAAGCGCTCGGCCGGCATGCCCGGGTAGCGCACCGGCGTCGGATGGCGCGACGCGACCGCGAAGGTCTGCCGCACCGCCTCGCCCGCGGGTGCCGCCGCGGTCGCGCGGAAGTCTTCCCAGTCGACATGACCATCGGTGTATTCGTCGGCATCGAGCTGCGCGTCGCCGGCCTTCAGCGCGAACGCGTACTCCATGCGGTTGCGCTGCCATGACGGGTTGGCGGCGTCGCCTTCGTAGAGCATCGTGTCGAGCCACGCGAGCCACTTGGCGAGCATCGTCCGCGCCGCGTCGGCATCCGCGCCGCCGAGCGCGAGCCGGGCCGGCAAGCCGCTGAGCTGGCCGTTCGCGTCGACGAGCGGCCGCAGCTCGGTGGCGAGCTCGACCGCATCGATCGTGCGCGCGTCGAGCAGTGTCGACCACATCAACCCAGCGCGGTCGGCGTCCGGGTCGGTCGGCGCGGCGAGCGCCAGCGGATAGGCCGCGAGCAGCGCCGCCCGCACCACCGGACCGGCCATGCGCAACGCGTGCTGGCCGGCCTCGCCGCGCAATCGCGGGTGCGTCTTCCAGGCCGGCTCGGCTTCGACCCGCGTCTCGATCGGAACGTCATGCAGGGCGATCGGCTGCCATGGCGCGGCGGCGTCGGTGCCGGCGCGAAACGCATCGACCTTCACGCCCTGCACCGAGAACGCGAGGCGCAGCGGCGTGCCGGCGTCCTCGCCCTGGAACTCGTTGAACTGCCACTGGCGCGCGAGCAGCCACAGCGGGTCCGCGAGCGGTGCGGCGAGGCCGGCCTGCATGCCGACCGCGGTCGGCTGCGTCTCGAGCCGCGTGATGCCGGTGATCGACGGCTTCTTCGGGCCGATGACATTGAAGCTCGCGCCGGTCTTGTTGAAT
>VBCQ01000388.1 GCA_005882155.1 Betaproteobacteria bacterium | reverse complement strand
TGTCCGACAACCGCGTCACGTGGTGGGACAACCGCAGCGCGGCCCATCTCGGCTATCGCCCCGAGGACAGCTCCGAGCGCTTTCGCGCCGACACCGAAGCGCGCCAGCCGACGCTCGACCAAAGCGACCCCACCGTGATCTACCAAGGCGGCGCTTTCGTGCGCGCGGGTCCTTTCGAATGACGCGCCACCTTCACTGTTTCATTGCCAGGAGACCATGATGAATACACGCAGAAGCTTCGTCGCCAGGTGCACGCTCGTCGCCGCGATCGCCGGTGCATCGCTTGCCGCACAGGCGCAGACGATCCTGAAGGCCGCCGACGTGCACCCGCCGGGCTATCCCACGGTCGTCGCGATCGAGAACCTCGGCAAGAAGCTCGAGGCCGCGACCAACGGCCGCTACAAGGTTCAAATGTTCCCCGGCGGTGTGCTCGGCAGCGAGAAGGAGATGGTCGAGCAGACGCAGGTCGGGGCGATCCAGATCACGCGCGTGTCGCTCGGCGTCATCGGCCCGGTGGTGCCCGACGTGAACGTCTTCAACATGCCCTTCGTGTTCCGCAGCGAAGCGCACATGCGCAAGGTGATCGATGGTGACATCGGCGCCGAGATGCTCGACAAGATCACCAACAGTCCGGCGCGGCTCGTCGCGCTCGGCTGGATGGACGCCGGAACGCGCAGCATCTACACCAAGAAGCCGGTGCGCAAGCCCGAGGACTTGAAGGGCCTGAAGGTGCGGATGATGGGCAACCCGCTGTTCGTCGACACGATGAACGCGATGGGCGGTAACGGCATCTCGATGGGGTACGGCGAAGTGTTCAACGCGCTGCAGACCGGCGTGGTCGACGGCGCCGAGAACAACCCGCCGAGTCTGTTCACGTCCAACCACTACACGACCGGCGCAAAGTACTACACGCAGACCCATCACCTGATGATTCCCGAGATCTTCGCGATGTCCAAGATCGCCTGGGACAAGATGAGCAAGGACGATCAGGCGCTGGTGAAGAAGTTCTCGCGCGAAGCGCAGCTCGAGCAGCGCGCGCTGTGGGACAAGAGCGTCGCCGACTACACCGCCAAACTGAAGGCCGCCGGCGTCGAGTTCATCGAGATCGACAACAAGGCGTTCTACGACGCCACCGCGCCGGTGCGCGCGAAGTACGGCGCGCAGTACGCCGACCTGATCAAGCGCATCGATGCAGTGAAGTAAGAGCACGGGCCGCGCAGCCCGCGCAGAGTCCGGCCTGCCGCCGCGGCGGACCGGCGTTTGACCTCACCTTGGCACCTCATGGACCACGCTTATATACGTTGGATGGACAAGCTGTATGTCGCATGCATCTGGATGGCCGGCGCGGCGATTGTCGTGATGTCGATCATCGTCCCGTGCGGCGTGTTCATGCGCTACGTGCTCGGCTTCGGTGCCCAGTGGCCCGAGCCGATCGCCATCATGCTGATGGTGATCTTCACCTTCATCGGCGCGGCCGCCAGCTACCGCGCCGGAGCGCACATCGCGGTGTCGCTGATGACCGAGGCGCTGCCGCCGTCGCTGGAGCGCCTGTGCGAAATCGCAAGCGACCTCTTGATGCTTCTACTGTGTCTGTTCGTCGCGTTCTACGGCACCCGGCTGTGCATCGCGACGTGGAACCAGTCAATCAGTGAGCTGCCGTGGCTGCCGGTGGGCGTGACGTATTCGCCGCTGCCGATTGGCGCGGCGGCGACGCTGCTGTTCGTCATCGAGCGCATGGTGTTCGGCGTGCAGTCGCAGCGGGCCACGGTGCGCATCGAGGAAACGCTCGTCGAAGCGCACGACCAGCCCGACGTGAGGGCGGTCTGATGGACGCGCTGATTCTGATCGGAAGCTTCTTCGCGCTGATGCTGATCGGCGTGCCGATTGCCTACTCGCTCGGCCTCGCGTCGCTGATCGCGGCGTTGTGGATCGACCTGCCGCTCGATGCGGTGATGATCCAGATCGGCTCGGGCGTCAACAAGTTTTCGCTGCTCGCGATTCCATTCTTCGTGTTGGCCGGCGCGATCATGGCCGAGGGCGGCATGTCGCGGCGCCTGGTTGCGTTTGCTGCGGTGCTGGTGGGATTCATCCGCGGCGGGTTGTCGCTCGTGAACATCCTCGCGTCGACGTTCTTCGGCGGGATCTCGGGCTCCGCGGTGGCCGATACCGCGTCGATCGGGTCGGTGCTCATCCCCGAGATGGAGCGCAAGGGCTACCCACGCGATTTCTCCACCGCCGTCACCGTCAGCGGATCGGTGCAGGCGATCCTGATCCCGCCCAGCCACAACATGGTGATCTATTCGCTCGCTGCCGGCGGCACCGTGTCGGTGGGCGCGCTGTTCATGGCCGGGGTGCTGCCCGGTCTGCTGCTCGGGCTCATGCTGGCGATCCTGTGCCTGATCACCGCGTACCGCAAGGAGTATCCGAAGGGCGAGGTGATTCCGCTCAAAGAAGCGCTGCGCCTGTCGGCCGAGGCGCTGTGGGGACTGATGACGATGGTCATCATTCTCGGCGGCATCTTGTCGGGCATCTTCACCGCCAACGAGTCGGCATCGATCGCCGTCGTGTGGGCCTTCTTCGTCACGATGTTCATCTACCGTGACTACCGCTGGCGCGATTTGCCCAAGCTCGTCCATCGCACGGTGAAGACGGTGACGATCGTGATGATCCTGATCGGCTTCGCGGCGAGCTTCGGCTACCTGATGACGCTGATGCAGATCCCGCTCAAGGTGACGCAGTTTTTCACCACGGTGTCGCACGATCGATTCGTCGTGCTGATGCTCATCAACATCATGCTGCTGGTGCTCGGCTGCCTGATGGACATGGCGCCGCTGATCCTCATTTGCACGCCGGTCCTGCTTCCGGTGGTGACGGCGCTCGGCGTTCATCCGGTTCACTTCGGGATGATCATGATGGTCAACCTCGGCATCGGCCTGATCACGCCTCCGGTGGGCAGCGTGCTGTTCGTTGGCAGCGCCGTCTCGAAGCTGCCGATCGGCGTCGTGACGAAAGCGATGGCGCCGTTCTTCGTCGCGATGTTCATCGTGCTGATGTTCGTGACCTACATCCCGTGGATTTCGCTGTGGCTGCCGCGCCTGCTCGGTTTGTAGCCGCTATCGTTCCTCAAACTGCCGGAGATCGCTGATGCAGCGTCGAACCGTTTTGCAAGCTGCGCTCATGGCCTCGATCTTCGGCAGCGCAATGGCGCGCGCCGCCGCGAGTTGGCCGACGCGGCCGGTGAAGTACCTCGTGCCCTTCGCGCCCGGCGGCACCACCGACATCCTCGCTCGGCTGATCTCCACCAAGCTCAGCACGGCGCTCGGCCAGACCTTCGTCGTCGAGAACAAGGGCGGCGCGGGCGGCGTGGTCGGTGCCGACGCCGTCGCCAAGTCGCCGCCCGACGGCTACACGCTGCTCGGCGGAACCATCAGCACGCAGGCGATCAACCCGGCGCTGCAGCCGAAGATGCCGTACGACGCCGCGAAAGACTTCGCGCCGATCACGCTGATCGGCAGCACGCCAAACGTCGTCATCGTGCCGGCGGCAAGCCCATTCAAGTCGATGCCCGATCTGCTCGCCTACGCGCGCGCCAACCCCGGCAAGCTCACGCATTCGTCGGCGGGCACAGGCACGTCGCAGCACATGAGCGGCGAGCTGCTGAAGCAGCTGGCGAAGGTCTACCTCGTGCACATCCCCTATCGCGGCAGCGGGCCGGCGATGCAGGACGTGCTCGGTGGCCAGGTGAGCATGGGCATCGACACGCTCGTCGTCGCCGCGCCGCACATCAAGGCTGGAACGCTGCGTGCCCTGGCGGTGACGACAGCCAAGCGCGCGCGCGGCTTCGAGAGCATTCCGACCATCGCCGAGTCGGGCGTTGCGGGCTACGACGTCGCGTCGTGGCAATCGGTGCATGCGCCGGCGGGAACGCCGTCGGAGATCACCCATCTGCTCGCCGCCGAAATCGCCAAGGCCATGAAGCTGCCCGATATCCAGGAGCGCTTCGCGGCGATCGGGCTCGAGCCCTCGGGCATCGGCCCCGAAGAGTTGGCTGCGTTCGAGGCCAAGGAGCGGGCCAAGTGGCTGCGCGTCGTCAAGGACGGCAACATCAAGGTCGACTGAAGTGAACCACCCCCGAAGCGCCTACGGCGCCTCCGCCTCGAGGGGGCTGAGCCCGGACATGAAAGGTCCAGTGGACCTTTCATGCCTGGCGAAGGGCCGGGCCCTTTGGCCCGGCGCGGCCTGCAAGGCAAGCCAGCGGACCGGCGAAGCCGGATCCGCGGCTGCCGCTGGCTGCGCTGGTTCATGCGTCGCGGGTGGCGCTTCGGCGCCATGGACAACGAATTCGACCAAGGGGACTGCCATGCGTGCGTTTCAATGCCTGCGTACAGTGCTGTTCGGTTTCTTCATGCTGAGTGCCGCCGTGACCCAAGCCGCGACCTTCGTTTACGTGTCCAACGCCGACAGCCGCGAGATTTCGGTGTTGCAGCTCGATGCGGCGGCGGGCGACCTGCTGCTCGTGCAGACGGTGCCGGTCAGCGGGCAGGTGATGCCGATGGCGGTGAGCCCGGATCGCAAGTACCTCTACGCGTCGCTGCGCTCGCAGCCGTACACGGTCGCGAGCTTTCGCATCGACCCCGCGAATGGCCGCTTGACCCCGATCGGCGCGAACCCCTTGCCCGATAGCATGGCGTACATCGTCACCGACCGCAGCGGTCGCTATCTGTTCGCGGCGTCGTACGGCGGGCACAAGATGAGCGTGAGCCCGATTGCCGCCGATGGCGTCGTGCAGGCCGCAACGCAGGTGCTTCCCACCGGCCAGAACGCGCACGCGGTGCTCGTCGATGCGTCGAATCGCAACCTGTTCGTCAGCAACCTCGGATCCGATGCGGTGATGCAGATGCGCTTCGATCCGAGTGCCGGCCAGGTCTCGCCGAACACACCGCCGAACTACAGCGGCCGACCGAAAGCCGGGCCGCGTCACCTCGTGTTCCATCCGAACGGGCGCATCGTCTACCTGCTCAACGAACTCGACGCGAACGTCGACGTGCTGGCGTTCGACGCGGCCCGCGGCACCTTGTCGCCGCTGCAGACGCTCAGCAGCTTGCCCGCAGGATTCACCGGCAAGCCGTGGGCGGCCGACTTGCACGTGACGCCGGATGGCCGCTTCCTCTACACGTCGGAGCGAACGACGAGCACCTTGGCGACCTTCGCGATCGACCCTGCGTCGAGCCAACTCAAGTG
>VBCQ01000389.1:3384-5487 GCA_005882155.1 Betaproteobacteria bacterium | reverse complement strand
GCAGGTCTTCGTCCATCACGTGGTCTTCGCGCACATAGCCGTGGGCCAGCACGTAGTCGCCGAGCTGCTGCGTGTTGCGCAGGCCCGCGCAGTGACCGAGCATGATCCACGCATGCGGGCGCAGCACGGCGATGTGGTCGGTGATCGTCTTCGCATTCGCCGGCCCGACACCGATGTTGACCATCGTGATGCCGGTCCTGTCCGGCCGAACCAGGTGGTAGGCCGGCATCTGCGGCAGGCGCGGCGGCGGCACGCCGATCTCGTCGCCGGGCTGCGCGCCGACATTGGCATGCCGCGTCACGACGTTGCCCGGCTCGATGAAGGCCGCGTAATCGCTGTCGGGCGACGCCATCGTTTCGTGGCCGAGGCGGACGAACTCGTCGATGTAGAACTGGTAGTTCGTGAACAGCACGAAGTTCTGGAAATGCTCGGGCGCGGTGCCGGTGTAGTGGCGCAGGCGGTGCAGCGAATAGTCGACGCGCGGCGCGGTGAACAGCGCGAGCGGCTCGGCCTCGCCGGCGCGCGGCTCGTGGGTGCCGTTGGCAATGCCGTCGTCCATCGCGCCGAGGTCGGGCAGGTCGAACAGGTCGCGCATCAGCAAGCGCCGCGCCGCGTCGAGCGAGCCTTCGAGGTGATCGTTCTCTGCCAGCGAAAAATGCACCGGCATCGGCTGCGCGCTGGTGCCGATCTCGAGCGCGACATGGTGGTTCTTCAACAGCAGCCTGAACTGCTCGAAGTAGTAGTCGCCGAACAGGTCGGGCCGCGTCAGTGTGGTCTCGAAGGTGCCGGGCCCGGCGACGAAGCCGTAGCTCAGGCGCGAGTCGGCGCGCGCGACGGTGTCGGTGTGCACGCGCACGAACGGGTAGCACGCTCTGACGCGCGTCAGCGCGTCCACCTGGCCTGCGCGCTGGGCGAGCGCTTCGCCGCCGACGAAGCGCTGCAATGCATCGCGCAAGTGAGTCACGCTGCCGTCGTAGATGGCGCGCACCTGGGCCAGCGCAGCGGCGGGATCGTCGAAACGGGCGGGGGCGATGAACGGGGGGACGGAGGGCATGGGGCCCTATTCTCACCGCGTCGCGTGGCATGTCCACCCGTACACTGCGGCGCCATGCATGTGATCGTTCTCGGCGGCGGTGTCATCGGTGTCAGCTCGGCCTACCAGCTCGCTGTGGCAGGCCACCAAGTCACGGTGATCGATCGTCAACCGGCGGCTGGGCTCGAGACCAGCTTCGCCAACGCCGGCGAGGTGTCGCCGGGCTACTCGTCGCCGTGGGCTGGGCCGGGCGTGCCGCTGAAGGCGATCAAGTGGCTGCTGATGCAGCACCGGCCGCTGGTGATCCGCCCGCATCTGGACCTCGAGCTGGTTCGCTGGTGCCTCGCGATGCTGCGCAACTGCACGACGGCGCGCTACGAGCGCAACAAGAGCCGCATGGTGCGCCTGGCCGAGTACAGCCGCGACTGCCTGCGCGAGTTGCGCGAGCAGACCGGCATTCGCTACGACGAGCGCATGCAAGGCACCTTGCAGCTGTTTCGCACGCAGCGCCAGCTCGACGGCGCGGCGGCTGATGTCGCGATCCTGCAGCGCTACGCGGTACCGCACGAGCTGCTGGCCCGCGACGGCTGCATTCGCCACGAGCCGGCGCTCGCGCGCGTGAAGGACAAGTTCGTCGGCGGGCTGCAGCTGCCCGGCGACGAGACCGGCGACTGCTTCAAGTTCACCCAGGCGCTCGCCGCACTCGCAACGCAACGCGGCGTGCAATTCCGCTATCGCACGACGATCAAGTCGCTCGTCCACGACGGCGCGAAGGTCAGCGGCGTTGTCACCGACAGCGGCACGCTGAATGCCGACGCCGTTCTCGTCGCGCTCGGCAGCTACTCGCCGCTGTTGCTGCGGCCGCTGCACATTCATCTGCCGGTCTACCCGGTCAAGGGCTACTCGATCACGGTGCCGATCGTCGATGCGAGTGGCGCGCCCGAATCGACGGTGATGGACGAGACGCACAAAGTCGCGGTGACGCGCCTCGGCGAGCGGATCCGCGTCGGCGGCACAGCCGAGCTCGCCGGCTACACGCTGCAGCTGCATGAGGCGCGGCGGCGCACGCT
>VBCQ01000389.1:0-3331 GCA_005882155.1 Betaproteobacteria bacterium | reverse complement strand
ATCGTCGGCGCAACGTGGTTGCGCGGCCTCTATCTCGCGACCGGTCACGGCACGCTCGGCTGGACGATGGCGGCCGGCACCGCACGCGTGATGGCCGACCTGATCTCGGGCCGCGCGCCGCAAATCGACCTCGCCGGGTTGACCATCGAGCGTTACGTCAGCCGGCACCACGCGACCTAGAATTTCGCCACTCGATTTTTCGGAGACGCTCATGCGCGCTGGCTTCGCTGCACTGCTCGTCGCTACGCTCGGATTTGCACCGGCCCACGCCGAGACCGAGGCCGACCGCTGGAATTTGACCGATCTCTATCCGACCTCCGCCGCGTGGGACGCGGACGCCGCCCAACTCGAGACGCAGGCCGCGCAGGTCACCGCCTGCAAAGGCCACCTCGGCGACAGCGCGGCTCGACTGCGTCAATGCCTCGAGCTGCGCGCCGACATGACCGAGCGCCTGTATCGCCTCGCCGTCTTCGCACGCGAGCAACGCGCGCAAGACACCGGCGTCGCGGCGAGCCTCGCGCTGTCGCAGCGCGTCGACCTGCTCGGCAACCGGCTGGGCGAAGTCACCGCGTTTTATGACCCCGAGATCCTGCGCATCGGGCGTGAGCGCATCGCGAAGTTCATCGCCGCCGACCCGGCCTTGCGCGTGCATCGCTTTCCGCTCGACCGTGTGTTGCGCGCCGCGCCGCACACGCTCGACGATGCGGGCGAGAACCTGGTCGCCAAGTTCGGCAACATGAGCGGCGCCGGCGGCGAGGCGTATTCGATACTCGCCAACGCCGACATGCCGTGGCCGAAGATCAAGCTCGCGAGCGGCGAAGAAGTGACGCTCGACCAGTCGGCCTACACCAAGCACCGCGAGTCGGCCAATCGCGACGATCGCAAGCGCGTGATGGACGCGTTCTTCGGCACCTGGAAAACCTTCGAGCGCAGCACCGGCGTGATGCTGTACGCGCAGCTCAAGCAGGACATGGTCTTCAGCACCGAGCGCAAGTACCCGGACTCGATCACCCGCGTGCTCGACCGCAACAAGGTGCCGGTCGCGGTGGTCGACACGCTGATCGCGCAGACGAACGCGAGCCTGCCGACGCTGCACCGCTATTTCAAGCTGCGCGCGCGCATGCTCGGCGTGACCGACATGCGCTACTACGACATCTACCCGCCGCTGGTGCATGGCGACTACAAATTTCCGATCGCGCTCGGCAGGCAGTTGACGATCGAGGCGGTCGCGCCGCTCGGGATCGACTATGTGCAGGCAATGACGAAGGGGCTCGACAGCCGCTGGATGGACACCTATCCGCGAGCACGCAAGCAGTCGGGCGCGCACGCGGCGGGCGCCGCGTACGACGTGCATCCGTTCGTGCTGATGAACTACAACGACGATTACGAGTCGGTGACGACACTCGCCCACGAGTGGGGCCACGCGATGCATTCGTATCTCGCGAATCGGGCGCAGCCGTTCGTCACCGCGCAGTACGCGATCTTCACGGCCGAGATCGCGTCGACCTTCAACGAGGCGCTGCTGCTCGACCGCATGCTGAAGGCAGCCAAGACCGACGACGAGCGCGTGTTCTACCTCGGCAGCGCGCTCGAGAATTTGCGCGCCACGTTCTTTCGCCAGGCGATGTTCGCCGAGTTCGAGCGCGACATCCACGCGCGCGCCGACCGCGGCGAGCCGCTGACCGGCGACGCGCTGAGCAAGACCTATTGCGCGCTGCTCAAGCGCTACCACGGCACGGCCGAGGGCGTGGTCGCGATCGACGACGCGTACTGCACCGAGTGGGCCTACATCCCGCACTTCTACAGCGCGTTCTACGTCTACCAATACGCGACCTCGATCGCCGCGAGCTCGCTGTTCGCCGACCAAGTCGCGAGCGGCGACAAGGCCGCGCTCGAGCGTTACCTCGGCCTGCTGCGCGCCGGCGGCTCCGACGACCCGTACGTGCTCGTCAAGCACGCCGGCGTCGACCTCGCGACGCCGGCGCCGTACCAGGCTTTGGTGGCGCGGATGAACCGCATCATGGACGAGATCGAGGCCATCCTCGCGAAGCGGCGCTGATCACGCGCGAGACACGATGTCGCAACAGCGCATTCACGCTCCGATGACGGCGACCGTTGTCGAGGTCGCCGTCGCGCCGGGCGCACGCGTACATGCAGGCCAAATCTTGCTGATTCTCGAAGCGATGAAGATGGAGCACGAGCTGCGCGCCGAGCGTGACGCGCAGGTGCAAGCGGTACTGACGCACGCCGGCGAGATGGTGACCGAGGGCGACTTGCTGTTGCAGCTCGTCGGTGTCGAGTCGACACCCCACGCTGCATCCGCCGCCGACAAGTCAGCCGAGGCCGAGCCGGCCGCGACGCGTGCCGACCTGCTCGAAGTCCAGGCCCGCCTCGCCCACACGCTCGATGCGCAGCGCCCCGACGCCGTCGCGAAGCGCCATGCACTCGGCCAGCGCACCGCGCGCGAGAACATCGCCGACCTCTGCGACGCCGGCAGCTTCAGCGAGTACGGCGCCCTCGCGATCGCCGCGCAACGCAGCCGCCGCTCGCTCGACGACTTGATGAAGAACACGCCGGCCGACGGCATGGTCACCGGCATCGGCAGCATCAACGGCGCGCTGTTCGGCGACGAGCGATCGCGCTGTGTCGTGATGGCCTATGACGCGACCGTGCTCGCCGGCACGCAAGGCCTGCGCAACCACCAGAAGACCGACCGCATGCTCGGCATCGCGCTGCAGCAGCGTCTGCCGGTCGTGCTGTTCGCCGAAGGCGGCGGCGGCCGGCCGGGCGACACCGACATGCCCATCGTCGCCGGGCTGCACGTCACCACCTTCGCGAGCTACGCGCGCTTGAGCGGTGCGGTGCCGGTCGTCGGCATCGTCGCGGGGCGCTGCTTCGCCGGCAACGCCGCGTTGCTCGGCTGCAGCGACGCGGTCATCGCGACGAAGGCGAGCAACATCGGCATGGGCGGCCCGGCGATGGTCGAAGGCGGCGGCCTCGGCGTGTTCGCGCCCGAGCAGATCCGACGACGAGGCGCAGGCGGTGGCCGCCGCGAAGCAATATCTCGCGTACTTCCAGGGCCGCGTCGGCGAATGGAGCGCAGCCGACCCGCTCGCACTGCGCGACGCGCTGCCCGAGAACCGCGTTCGCGCCTACGACATGCGCGAGGTGATGCGCGGCGTCGCTGACACTGGCTCGCTGCTCGAGCTGCGCGCCGGTTTCGGCGCCGGCATCTTCACCGCACTCGCGCGCATCGAAGGCAGGCCTATTGGCTTGATCGCGAGCAACCCGGCACATCTCGGCGGCGCGATCGACGCGGCGGCGGCCGACA
>VBCQ01000082.1 GCA_005882155.1 Betaproteobacteria bacterium | reverse complement strand
CACCAGCGACAGGCTGATCGCGAGCACCGTGAAGCCGACCTCGCGCGCGCCGAGCAGTGCGGCCTTGAAGCGGTCCATGCCCGCCTCGATGTGGCGGCTCGTGTTCTCGAGGACGACGATCGCATCGTCGACGACGAAGCCCGTCGCCACCGTCAGTGCCATCAGGCTCAGGTTGTTCAAGCTGAAGCCGAGCAGCACCATCACGCCGAAGGTACCGAGCAGCGAGACGATGGTCGCTGCCGCGGGGATCCACGTCGCGCGTGCGCTGCGCAGGAACGCCGCGACCACCAGCACGACGAGCACGATCGAAATCATCAGCGTGCCTTCGATTTCGCGCAGCGACGCGCGGATCGACGTCGTGCTGTCGCTGGCGACGCGGATCGTCACGTCCTGCGGCAGCTGCGCCTGCAGCTCGGGCAGCAACGCGCGCACTCCGTCGACCGTCTGGATCACGTTCGCACCGGGCTGACGCGTGACGAGCACGATCACCGCCGGCTCGCCGTTGAACAGACCCAGCGTGCGGCTGTCCTCGACGCCGTCGACGACCTCGGCGATGTCGGAAAGCCGGATCGGCGCCCCGTTGCGCCACGCCACGACGAGGCCTTGGTAGTCAACCGCCTTGCGCCCGCCGGTGCCGTTCGCCGAATAGATTTGCAGCCGCTGCCCGTTGCCTTCGATCGCACCCTTCGGCCGCGTCGCATTGCTGGTCTGCAGCGCAGCGCGCACGTCTTCCATGCTGACGCCATAGCGGTTCAGCGCGTACGGCACGAGCTCGACCCGCACGGCCGGCAGCGAGCCGCCGCCGATCTCCACATCGCCGACGCCGTCGACCTGCGCGAGCTTTTGCTGGACGAGGTTGGACACCTCTTCGTAGATCTGCCCCGGCGAGCGGGTGGCCGAGGTCAGCGCGAGGATGACGATCGGCGCGTCCGCCGGGTTCGCCTTGCGGTAAGTCGGGTTGCTGCGCAGCGTGGCCGGCAGGTCGACGCGCGACGCGTTGATCGCCGCCTGCACTTCGCGCGCTGCTGAATTGATCTTGCGGTTGAGGTCGAACTGCAGGCTCACGCGGGTCGATCCGGTTCCGCTCGACGACGTCATCTCGTTGACGCCTGCGATGATGCCCAAGCGCCGCTCGAGCGGCGTCGCCACGCTCAATGCCATCGTGTCGGGGCTCGCGCCGGGCAGGCGTGCCGACACCGAGATCGTCGGGTAGTCGACCTGCGGCAGCGGCGACACCGGCAGCACGAAGAAGCCGGCGACGCCGGCGAGCGCAATGCCGATCGTCAGCAGCGCAGTGCCGATCGGGCGGCGGACGAAGGGCTCGGACAGGTTCACGCTGCGCCTTCCTCGCGCACTTCGTCGTGGCGTGATCGACGCTCCGACCAGCGCCGGCCGAGCCGATCGAACCAGAGGTAGATGACCGGCGTCGTGAACAGCGTCAGCATCTGGCTGACGATCAGTCCGCCGAAGATCGCAAGGCCGAGCGGCCGGCGCAGCTCGGCGCCTTCGCCCCAGCCGAACATCAGCGGCAGCGCGGCGAACAGCGCGGCCAGCGTCGTCATCAGGATCGGCCGGAAGCGCAGCAGCGCAGCTTGGTGGATCGCGTCGCGCGGGCTTTTCTTCTCGTTGCGCTCGGCGTCGATCGCGAAGTCGATCATCATGATCGCGTTCTTCTTCACGATGCCGATCAGCAGGATGATCCCGATGATGCCGATGACGCCGAGGTCGTTGCCGCTCAGCATCAGCGCGAGCAGCGCGCCGACTCCCGCCGACGGCAGCGTCGACAGAATCGTCAGCGGGTGGATGTAGCTCTCGTACAAGACGCCGAGCACGATGTAGACGCACACCACCGCCGCGAGGATCAGCCACAGTTGATTCGTCAGCGAGGCCTGGAACGCGCCGGCCGCACCGAGGAAGGTGAGCGTGACGCTCGCCGGCAGCTTGATGTCGCGCGCGGCCTCGCGAATCTCGTCGACCGCGCGGCCGAGCGACACGCCGCTCGCGGTGTCGAAGCCGAGCGTCGTCGCCGGGTACTGCGCGACGTGGGTGATCTGCAGCGGCGCCGGCCGCTCGCTGATCGTCGCGATCGCCGACAGCGGCGTCGCCTCGCCCGATCCGGTGCGCAGATGCAAGAGGCCGAGCGACTCGGGTGTCGTCAGCAAGTCGGGCCGCGCCTCGAGGATCACGCGGTACTGGTTGGTCTCGGTGAAGATCGTCGAGACGATGCGCTGACCGAACGCGCTGTACAGCGCATCGTCGACCGACGACGCGCTGATCGCGAGGCGCGATGCCGTATCGCGGTCGATCTGGACGAACGCCGCGGTGCCGGTCGCACCGGCATCGGAGACGACGTTGCGCAGGCCCGGCATGCTCTGCATCCGCTGCGCCAGCTTGCCGGCCCACTCGACGACCGTCGCGTTGTCGGCGCCCTCCAGCGAAACGCGGTACTGCGTCGGCCCGGTCTCGGCGTCGATCGTCAAGTCCTGCGTCGGCTGCAGGTACAGCGTGACGCCGGCGATCTGCGCGACGCGTTGGCGCAAGCGCTCCATCGTCTGCGGCTGCGCATCGCTGCGCGAGCGCCTGAGATTGATCAGCATGCTGCCGGTGTGCAGCATCGTGTTGTTCGCCGCATCGACACCGCGCGCGCGGCTTCCTGCTGCAGCTGCGCCATGCGCGCGTACGACACCGACTGGGTGGTCTCGATGCGCGCCTGCAGCTGGCCGGTGTCCTGCGTCGGGAACAAGCCCTTGGCAATCAGCACGTACAGCAGCACCGTCAGCGCGAGCGTCCCGAGCGCGACGAGCAAGGTCGCGCGCTGGCGCTCGAGCACCCATTGCAGCCACACGTCGTAGCGCGCGATCACGTTGTCGGTAACGCGCTGCAGGCGGTCGCCTATCTTGCTGTGCGCCTGCGCCTGCGTGCGCAGCCAGCGCGCCGACATCATCGGCACCAGCGTCAGCGACACCACCGCCGAGATCAGGATCGTGGTCGCCAGCGTCACGGCGAACTCGCGGAACAAGCGGCCGACCACGTCGCCCATGAAGAGCAGCGGGATCAGCACCGCGATCAGCGACACGGTCAGCGAAATGATCGTGAAGCCGATCTGCGTCGCGCCTTTCATCGCGGCGTCGATGGGCTTGTCGCCGGCTTCGAGATAGCGCGAAATGTTCTGGCTTCGGCCGGGCGCTGGCGCGCCCTTAACCCCGGCTTCGCCGGCGTTAGCCTGCGCCGAAACATTGCTCGCCATCTCGAGATGGCGAGCAATGTTTTCGATCATCACGATCGCGTCATCGACGACAAAGCCGGTCGCGATCGTCAGCGCCATCAGGCTCAGGTTGTTGAGGCTGTAGCCAAGCAAATACATCGCGCCGCAAGTTCCGATCTACGAGATCGGCACCGCGAGACTCGCGATCACCGTGGCGCGCACGCTGTGCAGGAACACGAAGATCACCAGCACGACCAGCACGACGGCGAGCAGCAGCTCGATCTCGACATGCTCGACCGATGCGCGGATGCCGGTCGTGCGATCGCTCAGCACGTCGACGCGCAGTGTCGGCGGCAGGCCGCTCTGCAATTCGGGCAGCCGCTTCTTGATCGCGTCGACGGTCGCGATGACGTTCGCGCCCGGCTGACGCTGCACGTTGAGGATGATCGCCGGCTTCAGGTTTGCCCACGCGCCGAGCTTGACGTTCTCGGCGCTGTCGACGACCTGCGCCACATTCGACAGTCGCACCGGCGCGCCGTTGCGGTACGCGACGATGAGGTTCTGGTAGTCCGCGACCGTCAGCAACTGATCGTTGGCATTGATCGTGAAGGCACGCGTCGGTCCGTCGAAGCTGCCCTTCGCGCTGTTCGCGTTCGCCGCCGTGATCGCCGTGCGCAGCGTGTCGAGCGCAATCCCGTACGACGCGAGCGCCTGCGTGTCGGCCTGGATTCGCACGGCAGGACGCTGCCCGCCGTTCAAGGTGACGAGGCCGACCCCGGACACCTGGCTGATCTTCTGCACGAGGCGCGTGTTGACGAGGTTCTGCACCTCGGTCAGCGGTAGCGTGTCGGACGTGATTGCAAGCGTCAGCACCGGCGCGTCGGCCGGGTTGACCTTGGCGTACACCGGCGGCGCCGGCAGATCGGCCGGCAGCAGCGAACCGCTCGCATTGATCGCCGCTTGCACCTCCTGCTCGGCGACATCGAGCGTGATGCCGAGGCTGAACTGCAGCGTGACGATCGACACGCCGGCCGCGCTCGTCGCGCTCATTCGCTGCAGCCCCGCCATCTGGCCGAACTGGCGCTCGAGCGACGCCGTCACCGTCTGGCTCATCACCTCCGGACTTGCGCCGGGGTACAGCGTCTGCACCTGGATAGTCGGGTAGTCGACCTGCGGCAACGCCGACAGCGGCAGGAAGCGCAAGCCGACGATGCCGGCGAGAACGATCGCCAGCATCAGCAGCGAGGTCGCCACCGGGCGCAGGATGAACGGGCGAGACGGGCTCATTGCGTTGCTGCGTCGGACGCACGCCGTCGTCGCGGCCACGACGCGCCATCAGCGCCGGGTGCCGAAGCATCGGATGCCCTGAAGCCCCGCCGTGCGCCACTCGCCGCACCCGATGCGGGTCGATCGCCGGGCAGCACGACGCGCGCACCATCCTTCAGACGATCCGCGCCTTCGGTGATCACCTTCTGTCCCGCGTCGAGCCCCGACGCAATCTGCACTTTGTCGACCGTCGCGATACCGCGCGTCACCGGGCGCAGCGAGACGGTGCGATCGGCTTCGTTGAGCACGAACACGTAGTCGCCGTTGCCGCCGTGGCGCAGCGCGTTCACCGGCACGACGACCGCGCCCTGCACGCTGCGCAGCAGCAACTGCACATTGACGAACTGGCTCGGGAACAAGGTCTGCGCGGCGTTCGCGAAGCGCGCCTTCGCCTTCACGGTACCGGTCTGCGTGTCGACCTGGTTGTCGAGCGCGGCGAAGCTGCCGCTGTCGAGCGCCTTGGTGCGGGTGCGGTCGTAGGCAGTGGCCGGCATCGCGGCGGCGTCGTGCAGCCGCGCCTGCAGCTCGGGCACGCGGTCTTGCGGCACCGCGAACTCGACGTCGATCGGCGACAGCTGCGTGATCACCGCGATGCCGTTGGCATCGTTGCTGCTGACGACGTTGCCGATGTCGACCACCCGCAGCCCGAGCCGGCCGCTGATCGGCGCGACGACGCGGCTGTAGCCGAGGTTCAGCCGTGCCGTGCCTTCATTGGCACGGTCGGTGGTCAGCGTGCCTTCGAGCTGCTTGACGAGCGCGGCTTGGGTGTCGACGTCCTGGCGGGCGATCGAATCCTGCTGCAGCAAGGTGCGATAGCGCTGCAGGGTCAGCTTCGCGTTTTCCAGCTGGGCCTCGTCGCGCTGGCGTTGGCCCAATGCCTGCATCAGCGTCATCTCGAACGGTCGCGGGTCGATCTGCGCGAGCAGCTGGCCGACCTTGACCATCTGCCCTTCGCGGAACATCAATTGCTGAAGAACGCCGCTGACTTGCGGGCGCACCGTCACTGTCGCGGCGGGCACCACGGTGCCGAGGGCTTCGAGCGTGACCGGAATGTCAGCGCGCTCGGCAACCGCGACACCGACTGTCGTCGGGGGCGCGCCGCGGCCACCTCGACCACCCCCGCCGCCGAATCCACCACCGCCGGGCCCGGCCGATGCCGACGATCCCGGCGCGCTGGCCGGGCGGGTGAGGCTCCATGCCAAGCCACCCAATGCCGCCAGTGCGAGCAGCGCCACCAGGCTGCCGATCCACAGCGAGCGGCGACTCAGCGAGCGTTGTGGTGCCGGGGCCGGCGCAGCGGGCTGCGATTCCATGCCTTCTCCTTGTTCGACGCAGCGATGGAAGCCGCGCTCGCGCGCAGCCCATGCCAGCGTATAGCAAACGAAGCGCCTGCCCCACGCGTGAGGCGTCATTGCGCATTCGACACGAGCGATGTTGCTGGGCTGTTTCGCGCGGGTTTCCGCGCCATCGCAGCGTCAGCGGCCGGCCGCGGGATCGGGCAGCAGACAGGCCTCGGTGACCTGCAGCTCGTTGTCGCGAGCGAAGTGCATCACGAAATCCCAGGCCATCGGCTCGATCTCGCGCAGCTGCTCGTTGACGATGACGTACTTCACGCCGTTGATGACGCGCGGCACGCACAGCGGCGAATAGCCGATGAACGCATGCTTGCCGCCGTGAACGCCGTCGGGTCGAAAGCTCGCCATCGCGCCGGCCAGGCGCTCGGCCCAGTCGCTCGGGCGAAAGACCTTGCCGTCGCGGGTGATGCCCTGGATGAAGACTTCGCGTGGTGGGTGTGGCGTCATGGGTGCTCGAGGGCCGACAAACAGGACCGACCTTTAGAATGGGCCGCATCGAGAGCGTGCCGATCATAGGTGGCGATGCTTTCGTTCCCCTTTCATTGTGGAGCCCGCATGAACGCGCCCGAGAAGCCGCCCGCCGACGCCGAACCGCATGTGATGAAGACCTACGGCCGCCTGCCGATGGCCTTGTCGCATGGCCGAGGCTGCTGGCTGTGGGACACCGACGGCAAGAAATACCTCGACGGGCTCGGCGGCATCGCCGTCAACACGCTGGGCCACGCCCACCCGAAGCTCGTGCCGGCGTTGCAGGAGCAGATCGGGCGGATCATCCACACGTCGAACTACTACGCCGCGCCGCTGCAGGAAAAGCTCGCCGCCAAGCTGTGCGAGCTGTCGGGGCTGAGCAAGGCGTTCTTCTGCAGCACCGGACTCGAGGCCAACGAAGGCGCATTGAAGATCGCCCGCAAGTTCGGTCACGACAAGGGCATCGCTCGCCCCGAGATCGTCGTCTATGAGAAGGCGTTCCACGGCCGCTCGATCGCGACCTTGTCGGCCACCGGCAACCCGAAAGTGCAGGCCGGCTTCGGCCCGCTGGTCGAGGGCTTCGTTCGCGTGCCGCTGAACGACGTGCAAGCCATCGAAGAGGTGGCAATCAGCAACCCGAACGTCGTCGCGGTGTTCCTCGAAGTGATCCAGGGCGAAGGCGGCATCAACTCCGCGACGATCGACTACTTGCGCGCAGTGCGCCGCATCTGCGACGAGCGCGACTGGCTTTTGATGCTCGACGAAGTGCAGTGCGGCATCGGCCGCACGGGCAAGTGGTTCGCCCACCAATGGGCCGGCATCGCGCCCGACGTGATGCCGCTCGCCAAGGGGCTAGGCTCGGGCGTGCCGGTCGGCGCCGTCGTCTGCGGGCCGAAAGCCGCCGACGTGCTTGGTCCCGGCAACCACGGCACGACCTTCGGCGGCAACCCACTCGCGATGCGCGCCGGCATCGAGACGCTGCGCATCATGGAAGAAGAGCAGCTGCTCGACAACGCAGCGAGCGTCGGCGCCGCGCTGCGCGACGGCTTGCTGCGCGAGCTCGACGGCGTCGACGGCTTCGTCGAGGTGCGCGGTCAAGGCCTGATGCTCGGCATCGCGCTGGCTCGCCCCTGCGGCGAGCTTCTCGGCCGCGCAGCCGCGGCTGGGCTGATGATCAGCGTGACGGCCGACAGCGTGATTCGCCTGGTGCCGCCGCTGATCCTGAGCCATGCCGAAGCGCAGCAGATCGTCGACATCCTGTGCCCGCTGATCAAGGACTTTCTCGCGTCCAAGCCATGAAGCCCGGCATGAGTCTGATCAAGCACTTCTTGCAGTTCAAGGACTTCCGCGCCGAGGAGTACGCGTATCTGTTCGAGCGCGCGTCGATCATCAAGACGCGCTTCAAGAACTACGAGAAGTACACGCCGCTCGTCGACCGCACGCTCGCGATGATCTTCGAGAAGGCGAGCACGCGCACCCGCGTCAGCTTCGAGGCCGGCATGTACCAGATGGGTGGCTCGGTCGTGCATCTGACGACCGGCGACAGCCATCTCGGCCGCGCCGAGCCGGTGGACGACACCGCGCGCGTGATCAGCCGCATGGTCGACGTCGTGATGATCCGCACCTACGAGCAGGCCAAGCTCGAAGGCTTCGCCGCCTACTCGCGCGTGCCGGTGATCAACGGCCTCACCAACGAATACCACCCGTGCCAGATCCTCGCCGACGTGTTCACCTACATCGAGCATCGCGGCAGCATCGCCGGCAAGGTCGTCGCGTGGGTCGGTGACGGCAACAACATGGCCAACACCTGGCTGCAGGCGGCCGACATCCTCGGCTTCACGCTGCATGTCAGCACACCGAGCGGCTACGAGATCGACCCCAAGGTCGCGGGCGTCACCAACACCGGCTGCGTCAAGGTGTTCAAGAACCCGCTCGACGCCTGCCGCGGCGCCCACCTCGTGACCACCGACGTGTGGACCAGCATGGGCTACGAGGCCGAGAACGAAGCGCGAATGAAAGCCTTCGCCGACTGGTGCGTCGACCGCGAGATGATGGCCGCCGCGCAGCCCGATGCTCTCTTCATGCACTGCTTGCCCGCGCATCGCGGCGAAGAGGTCGAGGCCGACGTTATTGACGGGCCGCAAAGTGTCGTCTGGGACGAAGCCGAGAATCGAATGCACGCGCAGAAGGCGCTGATGGAATACCTGCTGCTCGGCCGCATAGGCTGAAAATGACAACCCCCACGTCGCTTCGCTCCTGCCCCCCGCGGGGGCGCTCAGCCGCCTTGGGGCGGCCCGGCGGCGTCTGACCTAGTCAGAGCCGCATGAACCTCGCTCTCATCACCGACCTGCACGCCAACCGCGAAGCGGTCGAATCCGTGATGGCGCACGCCGAGCGAGAAGGCGCGCAACGCTATGCGTTTCTCGGCGACTTCGTCGGCTACGGCGCCGACCCCGGTTGGGTCGTCGACCTCGTCCGCGCCGAAGTCAAGCGCGGCGCGATCGCGGTGATGGGCAACCACGACGCGGCCGTCGTCGCAGGCCCGACACCGACGATGACCGCGCCGGCGCGCCAAGTCGTCGGCTGGACGCGCGATCAACTGAACGGCGCGCAGCGCGACTTTCTCGCCTCGCTGCCGTTGGTGGTGACCGATGCGGACCGTCTGTTCGTCCACGCCAACGCGTTCGCGCCGACCGAGTGGGCGTATGTGCTCGGACGCATGGAGGCGATCCGCAGCCTGCATTCGACCCACTGCCGCTTCACGTTTTGCGGCCATGTGCACGAGCCGAAGCTCTTTCATCTGGCACCCACTGGCAAGGCCGGCGATTTCACGCCGGTCCCCGGCGTGCCGATCGCGCTGTCGCCGCAGCGCCAGTGGCTCGCGATCCCCGGGTCGGCCGGCCAGCCGCGCGACGGCAACCCGGCTGCCTGCTACGCGATGTTCGACACCGGCAGCGCGACGCTGACGTTTCACCGCGTGCCCTACGACCACGAAGCGGCGGGCGTGAAGATTCGCGCTGCCGGGTTGCCGCAGAGCCTCGCTGAGCGGCTGGTCGATGGCGAGTGACGCGTCGACCGTCGCGCCACTGAGCGTCGGCCAGGTCATCCAAGGCTTTCGTCTCGAAGAGCGCACCCACCAAGGCGGCATGGCGAGCCTGTGGCGCGTGAGCTCGGTCACCGGCGACGACGCGTTGCCGCTCATCATGAAGGTGCCGCGCCTGCGCGGCGGCGACGACCCGACGACCGTCGTCGGCTTCGAGGTCGAGCAGATGATCCTGCCGACGCTCAGCGGTCCGCATGTACCGAAGTTCGTCGCCCGCGGCGACTTCGCGCAGCAGCCCTGCATCGTGATGGAGCGCATCGCCGGCTCGTCCTTGCGCGAGCGGCTCGACGCAGCGCCGTTGACGATCGCCGAGGTGGTCAAGATCGGCACCAAGATCGCCATTGCGCTGCACGACCTGCATCGCCAGCATGTCGTGCACCTCGACGTGAAGCCGAGCAACGTGATGTTCCGCCCGGGACCCGACGGCCAGATCGGCGACGCTGTGCTGATCGACTTCGGCCTGGCGCGCCATGCCCACCTGCCCGATTTGCTGGAAGAAGAGTTCGAGCTGCCGATGGGCACCGCACCGTACATGTCGCCAGAGCAAGTGCAGTTCGTTCGCAGCGACCCGCGCAGCGACTTGTTCGCGCTCGGCGTGACGCTCTACCACCTCGCGACCGGCGCGCGAGCGTTCGGCAACCCGAGCAGCGTTGCCGGTCTGCGGCGTCGCCTCTATCGCGATCCCGTCCCGCCGCGCGCGCTGCGGCCCGACTGCCCGCCGTGGCTGCAGGAAATCATTCTTCGCTGCCTCGACGCCGAGCCGAATCGTCGTCACCAGAGCGCAGCACAGCTCGCCTTCGATTTGCAAAACCCGGATCAGGTCGTGCTGACCGATCGCGCCGAGCGCCGGTCGCGCCATGGCGCGCTGCGCACATTGCGGCGCTGGTTTGCCGCGCTCGGCGCGCAGCCGCGCGAGCGCTGGACGCCGAGCCAGCTCGCCGCGCGCAGCCCCATCGTGCTCGCGGCCGTCGACGTGGCCGCGGCCACGCCGGCGCTGTTGCAAGCGCAGTGCCAGACCGTGCAACGCGTGATGCAGACCGAGCCCGGCGCGCGGCTCGCCTGCGTCGCGGTGATGAAGACCCACCGCATCGCCATGGACGAGCCGATGGAAAGCGATGGCAGCAGCAAGCATGTGAACCTGCTGGTGCAACTGAAGCATTGGGCGCGGCCGCTCGTACAGTCACTCGCGCTCGAGCGGCGCGATGAAGATGCGCGGGTGACCTTTCACGTGCTCGAAGCGGCCGACGTGGCGGCCGCGATTATCGAGTTCGCGCGCAAGAATCAGGTCGACCACATCGTGATCGGCGCGCGCAGCAGTTCAATGCTGCGTCGCTATCTCGGCAGCGTCTCGACACAGGTGGTCGCGGAATCGGGCTGCAACATCACGGTCGTGCGCGCAACCGAATGATCTGCGAAACCGCCGCGCCATTCCCGCGGCGGCCCGCGCTCAGCGCGGGATCGCTATAAGCGTCCTGTCAGCAGCAGGATGATGACGATCAGCACGACAAGGCCGAGTCCACCGCTGGGCCAATAGCCCCAGCTGGCACTGTGCGGCCAAGTGGGCAGTGCGCCGACCAGCAGCAGGATCAGAACGATCAGCAGGATGGTTCCTAACGACATGGCGCTCTCCTTCTGAATGTTGGCTCATCGGCAGGCAGTTACTTCGTGGCCGATGCAGAGCCTGACGGCGGGGTCACGATGACTGTCGTGTCGCCGGATGTTCCGGGAGCGCCGGGCGCGCCGGTCTTGCCTTGTTCGCCCTGTGGCCCGGGCGGCCCGGGAACCGTGCTCGGTGTTGGAACCGGCACCGGCACCGGCACGGCAGTGGGCGAAGGTGGCGGGTTGTTGACCACCGACGGCCTGTCGCAGGCACTCAGGCTCACGGCGGCCGCCAGTGCTGTGAACAGCAATGAAAATTTGTTCATCTCGGACACTCCTCTGAGGTGTAGACAAGAGCATGGAAGCCCCTCCAGCGTTGCAACAGTCCATTGGCGTTGCCTCGCCTCACGCGAGCGTCCACGGCTCAAACTTACGCGGGCATCCGAGTCGGCTGTAGGGGCGGACAGCGTGCCCGGGTGTCAGCCGACACCGCGAGCCGCCGTGGGCGTCTGTCCTACAAGATGGCCGTCACCTCGATCTCGACCTTCGCGCGGTCTTCCATCAGCGCGGCAACCTGCACCGCGCTCATGGCCGCCTGGTAGGCGCCGATCAGTTCCCGAAACACCGCGCCGACTTCCTTGCCGCGCGAAAGGTACTCGCGCTTGTCGGTCACGTACCAGGTCATGCGAGTGATGTGCTCGGGCCCCGCGCCGGCTTCGCGCAGCACGGCGCGCACGTTGAGCAGCGCTTGCCGCACTTGCTCGACGAGATCGTCGCTCGCGAATTCGCAGCGCTCGTTCCAGCCGATCTGACCGGCAACGAACACATGCCGGCCCTCGGCGACGACGCCGTTCACATAGCCGCGCGGCATCGCCCAACCGGGCGGCTGAAGAATGGCTCGCGTCATGACGACTGTGCCTCCTGGCGCAGCTTGAAGCGCTGCAGCTTGCCGGTTTCGGTGCGCGGCAAGCTCGCGCGGAATTCGATCGCACGCGGATATTTGTACGGCGCGATGCTTTGCTTGACGAAGTCTTGCAGTTCTTTCGCGAGCGCGGGCGTGGCCGCATGGCCGGCGCGCACCACGACGACGGCCTTGACGATCTGCCCGCGCTCGGCATCGGCCACACCGATCACGCCGCACTCGGCCACCGCCGGATGCAGCAGCAGCGCGCTCTCGACTTCGGGGCCGGCGATGTTGTAGCCGCCCGAGATGATCATGTCGTCGGTGCGCGCCTGGTAAACGAAATAGCCGTCGGCGTCGATGAGATAGGCGTCACCGGTCAGATTCCACCCATCTTGTACGTACTGGCGCTGGCGTTCGTCGGCGAGGTAGCGGCACCCCGTGGGACCTTTCACTGCGAGGCGCCCGACGGTGCCCGGCGGAACCGGCCGCAAGTTGTCGTCGAGCACGCAGGCGATGTAGCCGGGCACCGGCTTGCCGGTCACGCCGGGCTTCGCTTCTTCCTCGGTGTGCGAGATGAAGATGTGCAGCAGCTCGGTCGAGCCGATGCCATCGATCATCTCGATGCCGCTCGCGTCCTTCCACAGCTGGCGCGTCGCGGCCGGCAGCGCTTCGCCGGCGCTGACGCATTTGCGCAGCGACGAAATGTCGTGACCAGCGACCGTCGCAGCCATCGCGCGGTATGCGGTCGGCGCGGTGAAGCACACGCTCGCGCGGTATTGCTCGATCGCCGCCGGCAACACATCGGGCGAAGCTTTTTCGAGCAGCACCGTCGACGCGCCGATCGACAGCGGAAACAGCAGCAAGCCGCCGAGGCCGAAGGTGAAGCCGAGCGGCGGACTGCCGATGAACCTGTCGTCGCGATGAGCACGCAGCACATGCGCCGGCCAGCAGGCACACGCGGCCATCACGTCGCGATGGAAATGCATCGTGCCCTTGGGCGTGCCGGTGGTGCCCGAGGTGAAGGCCATCAGGCAGATGTCGTCGGCCGCGGTCGGCACGGCGTCGAACGCCGAGCGCTTCGAGGCTGCGCGCGCTTCGAGCGCGTCGGGTGCATCGCTGTGAAAGTGCGTCACGTGACGCAGCGTCGGGCATTGGGTCATGGCCGACGCCAGCTCGTCGGCGAGCCGCGCGTCGCACAAGGCATGGCTCACCTGCGCCTTGTTGACGATCTGCGCGAGTTCCTTCGCGCGCAACAGCGGCATGCTGCCGACCGCGATCGCGCCGGCCTTCACGACGGCGAACCAGCACGCCGCGAGCATCGGCGAATTGGCGCCGCGCAGCAGCACGCGGTTGCCGGGCACGATACCGAGCTCGTCGACGAGCACGCGGGCAATGCGGTTGACTTGGGCCTGCAGCTGCGCATAGGTCCAGCGCACGCCCGCACCTTGAATGCACAGGCGCTCGCCCTCGCCGTCGCGCACCCAGCGGTCGAGCAGTTCGCTCGCGCAATTGAGCTGCTCGGGGAACTGCAGCTCGGGCAGGTCGAAGCGGAACTCGGGCCATTGCTCGCGCGGCGGCAGGTGCTCGCGCGCGAAGCTGTCGATGTGGGCTGAGCGCGTCATGGAGACCTCTTCAACAACTCGCGCGCGATGATCAGTTGCTGCACTTCGGTCGCACCTTCGTAGATGCGCAGCGCGCGGATCTCGCGGTACAGCGACTCGACGATCCGTCCGGATCGAACGCCTTCGCCGCCGAACAGCTGAACCGCCGCGTCGATGACTTGCTGCGCGCCCTCGGTCGCGGCCATCTTCGCCATCGCCGCTTCCTGCGTCACGTTGCGGCCCTGGTCGCGCAGCCACGCAGCGCGGTAGGTCAGCAGCGCGGCGCTGTCGACGGTCGTCGCCATCTGCGCGAGCTTGGCCTGCGTGAGCTGGAAGTCGGCGAGCGGGTGGCCGAACATCGTGCGCGACGTGGCGCGCTGCAAGCCCTCGTGCAAGGCGCGGCGGGCGAAGCCGAGTGCAGCGGCAGCGACCGAGGTGCGAAAGACATCGAGCGTGCGCATCGCGATCTTGAAACCTTCGCCGGGCGCACCGATCCGCTGCGACTTCGGCACGCGGCAGTCGTTGAAGCGAAGCCGCGCGAGCGGGTGCGGCGCGATGACCGCGATGCGCTCGGCAATCTCGAGCCCCGGCGCGGCGGCGTCGACGATGAAGGCCGAGATGCCACGCGATCCGGGGGCTTCACCTGTGCGGGCGAACAGCACGTAGAAGTCGGCGATGCCGCCGTTCGAGATCCACGTCTTCTCGCCGTTGATGACGTAGGCATCGCCGGCGTCGACCGCCTCGCAGGCCAGTGCCGCGACATCGGATCCGGCATTCGGCTCGGACAATGCGAAGGCGGCGATCGCATCGCCGCGGGCGACCCGTGGCAGGTAGCGCTCGCGCTGCGCGTCGCTGCCGTGCAGCGAAATCGCACCCGAGCCGAGGCCTTGCATCGCGAACGCGAAGTCGGCAAGGCCGTGGTGCCAGGCGAGCGTCTCGCGCAGCAAGCAGATCGAGCGCGTGTCGATCGCGTCGGCCATGCCGCCATCGCGCGTGCCGGCCACCGCGTGGCGCAGCCAGCCCGCGTCGCCGAGCTGCTTGACGAGCGCGCGGCATTGCGCATCGACGTCGCCGTCGCCATGCTGCAAGTGATCAGCAGCCCAGACATCGAGCCGCTCGCCCATCTCGCGATGGCGATCGTCGAAGAACGGCCAGTCGAGGTGGCTGCAATTCATCGTCAATCGCCCTCGAACGCCGGCTGCGTCTTCGCGGCGAACGCGTGATACGCGCGATGAAAATCCTGCGTCATCATGCAGATCGCCTGCGCCTGAGCTTCGGACTCGATCGCTTCGTCGACACCCATGGCCCACTCCTGATGCAGCATGCGCTTGGTCATCGCGTGGCCGAAGCTTGGCCCCGCAGCGATCTCGCCGGCCCAGCCGAGCGCGTTCGCGCTCAGTTCCTCGGGCGGCACGATGCGGTTGTAGAAGCCCCAGGCGAGCGCCTCGTCGCCGCCCATCGCGCGGCCGGTGTACAGCAACTCCGACGCACGGCCCTGGCCGATGAGGCGCGGCAGCACGCTGCACGCGCCCATGTCGCAACCGGCGAGGCCGACGCGCGAGAACAAGAACGCGACCTTGCTGCGCGAGGTGCCGACCCGCAAGTCCGACGCCATCGCGATGATCGCGCCGGCACCGGCGCACACGCCGTCGATCGCCGCGACGATCGGCTGCGGACACGCCCGCATCGCTTTCACGAGGTCGCCGGTCATGCGGGTGAAGGTCAGCAGATCGGGCATCGTCATCTGCGTCAGCGGGCCGATGATTTCGTGCACGTCGCCGCCCGAGCAGAAGTTGCCGCCTGAGCCTTGCACCATCACCGCACGCACGTCGTCGGCATGCGCGAGCAAGCGGAACAGGTCGCGCAGCTCGGCGTAGGAGTCGAAGGTCAGCGGGTTCTTGCGCTCGGGCCGGTTCAGCGTGACGACGCCGACCGCGCCTTGCACGCTCCAGCCGACATGCTGCAGCGACAAGCCCGCGGCATCGCGCCGGTTGCCGCTCGCCAGATGGGCACTGATGCTCATGTTTTCTCCTTCGACTTGCGCTTGACTGCTGTCGTGTCGACGCTCGCGAGATGCGTTTTCAGACCCGCGAGCAACGCATAGACCTGGCTCTTCTCATCGGCATTCCAGCCGGCGAAAAGCTCAATGACCCATTGCTCGTGGACAGCGGCCATGCGGCGGAACTGGCGCCGCCCGGTCGGCGTGAGCTGCACCGCGAAGGCACGCCGATCGCTCGGGTGCGGCGCACGCTTGACGAGGCCTTCGGCTTCGAGCTGATCGGTGATGCCGGTGATGTTGCCGCCGGTCACCATCAAGCGCTGCGACAGCTCACCCATCGTCAAGCCCTCGGGCTCGCGCTCGAGTTGGGCCAGCAAGTCGAAGCGCGGCAAGGTCGTCGCGAATTCGCTGCGCAGCCGGTTGCGCACGACGCCTTCGACGCGGGTCGTGCAGGCGAGCAGGCGCAGCCACAGCTTGAGCGCCGCGTGGTGGTCGTCGATGACACGCGACTCGAGGTCGGTGGTGGGATGGTCGAAGGCGAGGTTCATGTCAGAGACTTCGAGTGCATCGCATCGCGCGGGCCCTTCGATACCTCAGGGCGAACGGGAGAACCATTCCGTTTGCGCTGAAACCATTCCCGTTCGGGCTGAGCTTGTCGAAGCTCATGCTCGGACTTGCACGGGCACTTCGACAAGCTCAGTGCGAACGGGCCGGAAGGTACGTACGGATCGGGGTTTGCAAGCGCGCTCATCACACCCCCAACCCCCAATCCGCCCGCTCCTGCGCCGATAACCCCTGCGTCTGCGCCGCCAGCGCTCGCTCCCTCTCGAGATTGCGTTCGAGCTGGCTCTTGCCCGACAAGTACTGCTTCGGCCAGTCGGCACCAACCCCGCTGGTGTGGCCGATCTTGGCCGCTTCGAGCAGCGTCCATGCCGGGTTCGCCAAATGCGGCCGCGCGATCGCGCACAGGTCGGCGCGCCCGGCCGCGATGATGCTGTTGACGTGATCCGCCTCGAAGATTGCGCCGACCGCCATCGTCGCGATGCCGACCTCGTTGCGTCCCGCCTGCTTGAACGCGGCAGCGATCGCGATCGCATCCTCCGGCGTGTTGCCGCCTGCGACCCAGTCGTGCGCCGAGATGCGCACCGACATCGGCAAATGCTCCGGCCACACCGCGCGCATCGCGGCGAACACTTCGAGCGGCCAGCGCAGCCGGTTCTCGAGCGTGCCGCCGTACTCGTCGGTGCGCTGGTTGGTCAGCGGCGACAGGAACGCCGACAGCAAGTAGCCGTGCGCGCAATGCAGCTCGAGCCAATCGAATCCTGCTTCGATGCCGCGTCGAGTCGACGCGGCGAAGTCCGCCGTGACGCGCAGCATGTCGTCGCGCGTCATCGCCCGCGACCATGCGCTCACGCCGTCGATGAATTGCTGCGGCGACGCTGAGATCAGCGGCCAGTTTCCTTGCTCCAACGGGACGTCTTCGCCCTCCCACGGCACGCGCGTCGATCCCTTGGCGCCGGCATGGCCGAGCTGCAGCGCAATCTTCGCGCTGGTGCCGCCGTGGACGAAGTCGACGATGCGCTTCCAGGCTGCCGTCTGCGCGTCGCTCCACAGCCCCGTGCAGGCCGGCGTGATGCGCGCGTCGGGCGTCGGGCAGGTCATCTCGGTGAAGACGAGCGCCGCGCCGCCGAGCGCGCGCGCGCCGAGGTGGACGAGGTGGTGATCGGTCGGCAGGCCGTCGACCGCGCTGTATTGCGCCATCGGCGACACGACGACACGGTTCTTCAGCGTGACGCCGCGCAGGCGGAACGGCGTGAACATCGGCGGCACGCCCGCGGGCAGATCCAGCCCCGCGCGCTCGGCGATCCAGTGCTCGTAGTCGCCGACGTAGCTCGCATCGCGCTGGCGCAGGTTCTCATGCGAGATGCGCTGCGAGCGGGTCAGCAGCGAGTAGGCGAACTGGTCGGGCTCGAGCCGCGCATGGCGCTCGACATTCTCGAACCACTCGGTCGAGTTGCGCGCCGCGTTCTGGATCTTCAGCACCTCGACGCTGCGCCGCGCTTCATAAGCCTGCAACGCTGCCAACAAATCAGGCTGTGCGGTCAAGCTCGTCGCCAGATCGATCGCGTCTTCGAGCGCGAGCTTGGTGCCCGAGCCGATCGAGAAATGCGCGGTGTGCGCCGCGTCGCCGATCAGCACCACCGGCGTCGCGCGATCCGCGCCGCCATGGCGGTAGATCCAGGTGCTGCAGACGACGCGCGGAAAGCGAATCCACTGCGACGAGCCGCGCAAATGCGCCGCGTTCGACATCAGCGCATGGCCGTCGAGGATCTTCGCGAACAGCGTTTCGCAAAACGCGATGCCCTCTTCCTTGCTCATCGCGTCCAGGCCCGCGGCGCGCCACACGCTTTCCGGCGCCTCGACGATGAAGGTCGAGGTGTCGGCATCGAATCGATACGCGTGCGCCTGGAACCAGCCCCACTCGGTCTTCTCGAACGCGAACGTGAAAGCGTCGAACAGCTGGTGCGTGCCGAGCCAGACGAAGCGGCATTGGCGCAGGTCGACATCGGGCTGGTAGGTGTCGGCGTATTTCGCGCGGATGCGGCTGTTCAGGCCGTCGGCGGCGACGATCAAATCGGCATCGATCGTGCTGTCGTTGGCGCAATCGGTCTCGAAGCGCAGATCCACGCCGAGCTCGGCGCAGCGGTCTTGCAGGATCTGCAGCAGCTTGCGCCGGCCGATGCCGCAAAAGCCATGGCCCGACGAGCGGATGCAGCGGCCCTTGAAATTGACCTCGATGTCGTCCCAGTGGTTGAAGGCATCGAGGATCTGCGTCGCGGTCTTTGCGTCGGCGCGCTGCAGTGCCGATAGCGTCTGGTCGGAGAACACGACGCCCCAGCCGAAGGTATCGCCGGCGCGGTTGCGCTCGAGCACCGTCACCTCGTGCGAGGGGTTGATCTTCTTCATCAGCAAGGCCAGGTACAAGCCGGCCGGGCCCCCGCCGATGCAAGTGATGCGCATGTGTCTCTCGCCTATGTTCGACGCCAGCCTGTGACTCGCGTCGGGATCAAACTTTATGCCTTGATATTTTAAGTGTCAACTAAATGCAAACCCTGAAGACGCGGCGGCCAATATGATCGAAGCTTGATGCTGCGATGAAAAAACTCTGGGACATCTCGCCGCCGATTGCGCCCGACTCGCCGCTGTTCCCCGGCGACGAGCCGTTCTCGCAAGCGTGGACGGCGCGCATTGCGCCCGGCTGCCCGGTCAACCTGAGCGCGATCACGATGTCGCCGCACATCGGCGCGCATGCCGACGCGCCCTTGCATTACGCGGACGGCGAGCGAGCGATCGGCCAAGTCGACCTCGCGCCCTACCTCGGGCGCTGCCGAGTGATCCATGCGATCGCCTGCGGGCCGCTGGTTCGGCCCGAGCACCTTGCCCATGCCATCGCCGATTTGCCGCCGCGCGTACTGGTGCGCACGTGCTCGCGTGCGCCGACCGCCTGGTCGAGCGAGTTCGCGTCGTTCGCTCCCGAGACGATTCGCTGGCTCGCCGGTCTCGGTGTCCAGCTGGTCGGCATCGACAGCCAGTCGGTCGACCCGGCCGACAGCAAAACGCTCGACGCTCACCACGAGCTGCTCGCGCTCGACTTGCGCGTGCTCGAGAACCTGGTGCTCGACGATGTTGCGGCAGGCGACTACGAATTGATCGCGCTGCCGTTGAAACTCACGACCGCCGACGCGTCGCCGGTGCGCGCGGTGCTGCGGGAGCTCGCATGACGACACGACAAGACTTGCTGCGCCTCGACGCCGAAGACGCGCTGGCGCCGCTGCGCGAGCAGTTCGAGCTGCCCGACGGCGTGATTTATCTCGACGGCAATTCATTGGGCGCGATGCCGCGAGCGACCGCCGCGCGCGTCCAACAGGTGGTCGCATTCGAGTGGGGCCGCGATCTGATCATGGCGAAGTCGTCGTCGCCGATTCGACCTCGGTGAACCTCTACAAAGCGATGAGCGCCGCGATGACGCTGATTCGCGCCGGCGCGCCGCAGCGCCGACTCATCGTCTCGGAGCGCAGCAACTTCCCGACCGACCTCTACATCGCCGAGAGCCTGGCGCGCGAACGTGGATTCGAGCTACGCCTCGTCGACGCCGACGACATCGCAACGCAATTCAACGACGCGCTCGGCGTGCTGATGCTCACGCATGTGAACTACCGCACCGGCCGCATCCACGACATGCAAGCGATCAACGTCGCCGCCCACGCGGCCGGTTCGCTCGTCGTCTGGGACCTCGCGCATTCGGCCGGCGCGTTGCCGGTGAACCTGAAGGACGATGGCCGCACCGAGACGGCGGCCGACTTCGCGGTCGGCTGCGGCTACAAGTACCTGAATGGCGGCCCCGGCGCCCCGGCGTTCGTCTGGACCCATCCGCGACATGCGGCGCGGATGGACGCGCAAGCGCTGTGGCAGCCGCTGTCGGGCTGGCTCGGCCATGCGGCCC
>VBCQ01000076.1 GCA_005882155.1 Betaproteobacteria bacterium | reverse complement strand
CTTGCTCGGCGTGCTGGCACAGCGCCTGGTTCGCAAGCTCTGCCCGGTGTGCAAGAAGGCCGATGCGCGCGAGCGCTATCACCCGGTCGGCTGCGCGGCATGCGCCAACACCGGCTACAAGGGCCGAACCGGCGTCTACGAGCTGATGGTCGCCGACGACAAGATTCGCTCGCTGATCCACAGCCGCGCCGCCGAGTCGCAGCTGTTCGTCGCCGCCGAGCAGGCCGGCCTGCATTCGATGCGCGAAGACGGCGAGCGGCTGATCACCGAAGGCATCACCTCGCCCGAAGAAGTGATGCGGGTGACGCGCGAGTAGCCGGGCCGACGCAGTGCCTGCTTATCGATTCGAAGCCCTCGACGCCGCCGGCAAGTCGACCACCGGCCTGCTCGAAGCCGACAACGCGCGCGCCGCCCGAGCGCAGCTGCGCTCGCAAGCGCTGGTGCCGCTGGACGTGTCGCAGGTCGCCGCGGCCGGAGCGCCGGGCCAGGGACTGCGCTTCACGCGGCGCGTCTTCTCGTCGACCGGCCTCGCGGTGTGGACACGGCAGATTGCCGGCCTCGTCGGCAGCGGTCTGCCCCTCGAGCGCGCTCTTACGTCGCTGAGCGACGAAGCCGAGGACCCGCGACAGCGCGAGCTGATCGCGCATCTGCGTGCCGAAGTCAACGCCGGCTCGTCGTTTGCGCGCGCGCTCGGCAGCGCGCCGCGCGAGTTCGACGAGGTGTACCGCGGCGTGGTCGCGGCCGGAGAGCAAAGCGGCGCGTTGGGCCTGCCGCTCGAGCGCGCCCTCACGTCGTTGAGCGACGAAGCCGAGGACCCGCGACAGCGCGAGCTGATCGCGCATCTGCGTGCCGAAGTCAACGCCGGCTCGTCGTTTGCGCGCGCGCTCGGCAGCGCGCCGCGCGAGTTCGACGAGGTGTACCGCGGCGTGGTCGCGGCCGGAGAGCAAAGCGGCGCGTTGGGCCAGGTGCTCGAGCGCCTTGCCGACGACCTCGAAGAACGTCAAGCGCTGAAGGCGAAGCTGATCGGCGCCACGCTCTACCCGGCGATCGTCTCGCTGATCTCGATCGTCATCGTGATCTTCCTCGTCACCTACGTCGTCCCACAGGTCGCATCGGTATTCGCGAGCTCCAAGCGCGCGCTGCCGGGGCTCACCGTCGCGATGCTCGGCATCAGCGCGTTTCTGCGCGGCTACGGTTGGCTGCTGTTGCTCGCGCTTGTGGCCGGCGGCGCGACACTCGCGGTGATGCTTCGCAACGCGGCGTTCCGCGAAAGCTTCGACGCCGGCTGGCTTGGCTTGCCGCTGATTGGCCGGCTCTCGCGCGGCTACAACGCGGCGCGCTTCGCCGGCACGCTGGCGATGCTCGCGGGTGCCGGCGTGCCGATCCTCAAAGCGTTGCAAGCGGCCGCGGAGACGCTGTCGAATCGCGCGATGCGCGCCGATGCGATGGAAGCGTTGGTGCAGGTGCGCGAAGGCGCGCCGCTCGCATCAGCGCTCGCCGGCAAGAAGCGCTTCCCCGGCCTGCTCGCGATGTTCTCGCGGCTGGGCGAACAAACCGGCCAGTTGCCGCAGATGCTCGACCGCGCCGCCAAGCAGCTCGCCGCCGAAGTGCAGCGTCGGGCGATGCAGGCCGCGACCATCCTCGAGCCGCTGCTGATCGTCGGGATGGGTGGCGTCGTGTTGCTGATCGTGCTCGCCGTTTTGCTTCCCATCATCCAGCTCAATACCTGGGTGAAATAGGGACCCCCCAGTCGCTGCGCTCCTGCCCCCAAGGGGCGCAGTTTGGCGCAGTTTTCCTTGGGAACGGCCCGGCGGAAAACTGAGCCCCCCAGTCGCTGCGCTCCTGCCCCCAAGGGGCGCAGTTTTCCTTGGGAACGGCCCGGCGAAAAACTGGACCACCTGGCACGAAAGCTGCTGGCAACAGGCACGGGTTTACGGGCCAGTTTCGATGCTCAGACGCATCGATTTCTGCTTCAATGAACCTCAGTGAGCACTGTCGTCTGGAGGTTCACATGGGCGAATCCAATCATCTGGTTCCCGTCACGTCGCGGGCCATTCCGATCGCCCGCATGCGCCGCGTCTACCGGGTCGACGAGGTCGGCCGCAAGCTCGACAAGCTGCCGCCGAAAGAACACGAGTCCTTGCGCTCGACCTACGAGCGAATGATCGAAAAAGGATCGGAGCGCTTCCAGGTCAAGCCCTCTGGCCTGCCAGTGATGGACCATCTGTACGACGACCTGCCGAACTTCGGCGAGGTCCTCGACGACGTGAAACGCCAGCTTGCGCTGTGCGAAGACAGCCGCGACGCGCTCGAGATCACGCCGCTGCTGCTGCTCGGACCACCGGGGGTCGGCAAGACCTATTTCGCCCGCGAGCTGTCGCTGCTGCTCGGTACCGGCATGGGCTTCATCTCGATGAGCTCGATGACTGCCGGCTGGGTACTCAGCGGCGCCTCCAGCCAATGGAAAGGCGCGCGTCCCGGCAAAGTCTTCGAGACGCTGGTCGACGGCCAGTACGCCAACCCGGTGATGGTGGTCGACGAGATTGACAAGGCCGGCGGCGAGCACGCCTACGATCCGCTCGGCGCGCTGTACAGCCTGCTCGAGCACGACACGGCAGAGTGCTTCACCGACGAGTTTGCCGAAGTCGCGATCGACGCAAGTCAGGTCATCTGGGTCGCGACGGCGAACGATGCGCGAGGCATTCCCGACCCGCTGCTCAACCGGATGAACGTCTACGAAGTGCTCGCGCCGAACCGCGAGGCAGCGCGCCACATCGCTGCCAAGCTGTACCGCAGCATCCGCACCGACCACGACTGGGGCTCGCACTTCGAGCCCGAACCGCGCAGCGATGTGCTCGACCGCATGAGCGAGATGGCGCCGCGCGAAATGCGCCGCGCTTGGATGACGGCATTCGGCAACGCCAAGCTCGATCACCGCGATCGCATCGAGCCGAAGGATCTGCCGGACCACGGTTCGCGCAAGGGCAGCATCGGGTTCGTGCAGTAGAGCTGATCAGTCCGCCACCCCGGCGAAGTTGCGCAAGCCGTCGACGTCGAGCACGGTCACGCCGCGCGGCTCGACCTTCACGAGGCCGCAGCTTTGCAAGGTGCGCAGCGCAACGTTGGCGCGCTGGCGCGACATGCCGCACAGCAGGCCGATCTCGTTCTGGCGCAGGTCGACGTAGGCGCGCGGCTCGGGGTACAGGTCGGTGTTGAACAGCGTCGACAGGCAACGCGCGACGCGCGCGTCGGTGCTCAGCAAGCGGTCGTACTCGAGCATGCCGATGAACAGGCTCAAGCGCGCGTTCATCAGGTGATGCAGGTAATGGTTGAACGGCAGGCTCGTAGCGCGCAGGCGCTCGAAGGTGGTGTGCGGCACCATCGCGACGCGCGACGGCCGCAGCGCCACCACGTCGTAGCGGCGCGGCTCGCGCTTGAGCAGCGAGCCTTCGCCGAACCAGCCGCCGACGCCGATGCCGGTCAGCGTCGAGACCTTGCCGTCGGGCGAGGTGACAGACATCTTCAACAAGCCCTCGATCAGGCCGATCCAGTGGTCGACCGGCTGGCCCATTCGAGCGACGAAGCCGCCCGAGGGCACTTGGCGCTCGAAGACTTCGCAACTGACGCGATCGAACTCAGCCGGGGTCAGCGCGCGGCCCCACAAGGATTTCTTCAGCAGCTCGATCAGGCTGGCGCTGGCCATGGGTCGGGCGACGACCTCCGTCATCGAATGAAGCGGCCACTGCGACCGATCATCGTCAGCTCGACGAAGCGCGATGCGTTGCGTCCCGGCTGCTCGAAGTTCAGCTCGTAGCCGCCGAGATCGTAACGCTTGATCGACCATGCGGTGTCGATAAACGACTTGCGGTTGATCGTCTTGCCACTGCGCCGCAGCGCTTCGCTGAACACGCGCGCATTGATATAGCCCTCGAGGGCGAGGTGCGACGCTTCGAACCCGACGTTCGCCGCGCGCCATGCGTGCGTGAAGTCGCGCACCACCGGCATCACCGAATTGGTCGGCAACGGAACGACCTGCGATACCGCGATGCCGATCGAGTCTTCGCCGAGCGCGGCCAGCGTCGGTGCGGCGACCGACAGCGCGTACAAGGGCAGCCCTTTGCGCGCCGCACGAATGCTCTTGACGAAAACGATCGTCGGCTTGCCGGCGAGGCCGATCAGCACCGCTTCGGGGTTGGCCGCCGCAACCGCTTGCGCTGCCGCCGGCGCATCCGATGCATCGTTCTGCACGGTGGCGGTCGCAACCGCCTTCAGCGAATAGCGGCGCATTGCGGTTTCGGCCGCTTGCAGCACTTCTTTGCCGAACGAATTGTTCTGGTAGACGACGGCGATGCGGCGCAGACCGATCGTCGCCAGGTGCTCGACCAGCCGATCGGCCTCTTCGGGGTAACTCGCGCGAACGTTGAGCACGTTGCGCATGTCGGCGGGCCGCGCCGAGCTGGCGCCGGTCAGCGGCGCGAAGCAGGGCACGTCGGTGTTGCGGATCATCGGCAACATCGCCTCGACCATCGGTGTGCCCATCACGCCGAACAGGCCGAACATCTCCGGGTCCTTGAGGAAGTCACGCAGATTGTCTTGCGAGCGCTTCACGTCGTAAGCGTCGTCGCGCACGACGAGCTCGATGCGCCGGCCATTGATGCCGCCACGCGCGTTGATCGAATCGAAGCAGACACGCGCTCCGGTGTGCATGGCCTTGCCAATGTCGGCCAACGGTCCGGTCAGCGCGACCGACTGGCCCAAGCGAATCACGTCGTCGGTCATTGCCAATGCGCGCGATGCGCCCGCACTGGCCGCAGCGAAGGCCACGGCGTTGACGAGCAGGCGACGCCGCGTCAATGGGCCGGCCGCGTCGGAGTCGATGGCAGAGGGATTGAAACGCTTCAACATGGCGGTGTCTCCTTGCAGTGCTGCCGGGCTGCCAACTCGGCATCCCGAAACAAGTGGTTGCAAGGTACGGCGCACGCGATCGCCGTCTTGTCGTCGCGATGACAGTTGCTGCGCCCCTCACACCGGGATTTCCCTCGATCCGACGACTGTCACGGCGGCCGCGTGATGAAAGTCGCGCGCCCGTATCATCGGCCGCATGCCAGTCTCTCTGGACGGCCAGCTGGTCGTCGCCATCTCGTCGCGCGCGCTTTTCGACTTCGAAGAGGAGAACCAGGTCTTCGAAGCTGCCGACGACCGCGCCTACATGCAATTGCAGCTCGAGCGGGTGGACAGCCCCGCCAAGCCGGGCGTCGCGTTCTCGCTCGTCAACAAGCTCTTGAGCTTCAACAGCGTCGAGGTGCCGCGCGTCGAGGTCGTCATCCTCTCGCGCAACGATCCGGTGTCGGGCATGCGCGTGTTCCGATCCGCGAAGCATTACGGCCTGCCGATTCAGCGCGGCGTGTTCACGCGTGGCCAGTCGCCATGGCGCTACCTCCGGCCCTTGAGCGCGAACCTGTTCCTCTCGACCAACGAAGCCGATGTGCGTTCGGCGCTGGCCGCCGGCGTGCCGGCTGCGCGGGTCTATCCGCACTCGGCGCGCGCGTCGAGCGCACATCCGAACGAAGTGCGAATCGCCTTCGACGGCGATGCGGTGCTGTTCTCCGACGAGGCCGAGCAGGTGTTCGAGCGCGGCGGCCTCGACGCCTTCCAGGCCCACGAGCTCGACCAGGCGCAGACGCCGCTCGCCGCCGGCCCGTTCAAGCCGCTGCTCGAAGCGCTGCAGCGCTTGCAGCGCGAGCCTTCGCAAGACATGCGAATCCGCACCGCGCTCGTCACCGCCCGCAGCGCCCCAGCGCACGAGCGCGCGGTGCGCACGCTGATGGGCTGGCACATCGAGGTCGATGAAGCGATGTTTCTCGGCGGCTTGCCGAAGGGCGAGTTCCTGCGCGAGTTCGAGCCGGACTTTTTCTTCGACGACCAGACCGGCCACATCGAGAATGCCGCTGCGCATGTGCCGGCTGGCCATGTCGCCGCCGGGGTACGCAACCTTGTTGCCGAGTAGCGGCGTCGCTTAGGCTTGAATCGCCTGCAGCGCCGCTGCGAAGGCGTTCGCCTTCTCGCGCGTCTGCTGCGGCGTCTGACCGGGTCGATAGAGCTCGCCGCCGAGTCCGGCACCGGCGCAACCGGCACGCAAATAGTCCGCGAGATTGTCCGGACGGATTCCGCCGACGGCAAACAGCGATAGCGCGCGCGGCAGCACCGAGCGCAGTGCCGAGATGTAGGCCGGCCCCAACGGCGCGGCGGGAAAAATCTTCAGCACATCGGCACCGGCATTCAGCGCGGCGAAGGCTTCGCTCGCCGTCATGCAGCCGACGGCGCAGTAAAGACCTTGCGCGCGGGCGCGTGCGACAAGCGCGGGGTCGGTGTGCGGCGTGACCATCTAGCGGCCGCCCGCTTGTTGCATTTCGTCCAACTGATTCATTTGCCAGATGGTGCCGGCCCCAACCAGTACATCGCTGCCGACGTGATGCGCAATCGCCGCGACGCTGGTCGCCCACTGCGGCGAATTCGTCGGCACCTCGATGCAGTCGAAGCCGCTATCGATCAGTGCAACCGCGTGCGCGACCGCCTCGTCGGGTGTGATGCCGCGCAGGATTGCGATCAGCGGTCGCTGCGTCGGCCAGGGGCGTGGCGTCGGTGCAGCGCCAACAGAAAGTGGCATGGCTCAGTCCTGAGCGAAGAGGGCGGTGCGCAAGCCTTCGAGGTCGAGCACGCGCACACCGCCGTACTCGATGCGAATCAGACCACGATCTTGCAATGCGTTGAGCGCTTCGTTGACGCGCTGGCGCGAAAGACCTACGACGTAGCCGAGCTCTTGCTGCGTGATGCGCAACAGCTCGCCGACGCCCGGGTACAGCACCTGATGGAACATCGCCGCGAGGCCGCGCGCGACGCGCGAGTCGGTGTCGTTGAGTCGATCGATCTCGCGCGCCGCGATGAACTGCCCGAGCCGCTCGTTGATCTGCCCGAGCACGAAGCGATTGAATGCGATGCTGGTCTCGAGCAACTCGTGAAAAGTTTCGAGCGGCAGGCCCGCCACGGTGCTGCGACGCAGCGCCTGGATGTTGTAGCGATAGGGCTCGCGCTTGAGCAGCGTGCCCTCGCCGAACCAGGCGCCGGGCGGCACGCCGGTGAAGGTCATCGGCGGGCCGTGC
>VBCQ01000075.1 GCA_005882155.1 Betaproteobacteria bacterium | reverse complement strand
GCGTTTGCAAGCTCAGCTCGACGGCGTCTGCGCCAAGCTGCCTGCCGACGACGCGCAGCGCGCGGTCTGCAACGGCGTCTTCAAGCCGACCGCGAAAACTCGCGCTTGACCAGCATTCACTCGGCCGCGCGCTGCGCCTGCAACCAGGCGCGCGGCGACGCACCGACGCGCGCCGCGAACGCGCGCGATAGCGCCGAGGCGCTGCCGTAGCCGACATCGAGCGCAACGCGCTTGAGCGCATCGCCGCCGGGCTCGGTGACGGTGAGCTGCTCGACGTGGTCGGCCAGGTCGTGCTCAACATGCTGACCAACACGGTCAACCACGTCGCGCAAACCGAGGTCGATTTCCCGGCCGCACCGCTGCTCGCGCGCTGCTGCGCCTGACGCGCGCGACCACCGCAGCGGCGGGGCTGGGATACGCTTGCGGCTTTGCGCCGAGGTTCGACCATGCCCCGCCAAGTGCTCGACGAGACCCGCATGCACCCCGAGGTTCGCGAGCGGATCGCGAACTGGCACGCCGACATCGTTCACAACGTACAAGCTGCGGCAACGTCGAACTCGGTGCTCGTCGTCGGCATGGCGCAGAACCCGTTTTGCCGGCGCGCCCGCCAGTCGCTCGCGGCGGCGAATCAGCCGCACCAGTACCTCGAGTACGGCAGCTACTTCAGCCAATGGCGGCCACGCGGCGCGCTGAAGATGTGGACCGGCTGGCCGACCTTTCCGATGGTCTTCGTTCGCGGCGTGCTGGTCGGCGGCGCGCACGAGCTCGCGAAGCTGATCGACAGCGGCGAGCTCAAGCGCCTACTCGGCGAGCCATGAGACGCGCGCTCAGCGCCGTTGCGTTGCTTGTGCTTGGCACGAGCGCGGCCTGCGCCGCCGAAGCCGTGACGCCGTGCCGCATCGCCGGCATCCGCAACGACGTCCAGTGCGGCGTGGTCTCACGAGCGCTCGACCCGGCGAATCCTGCAGGCGTGAAGATCGATGTGCACTATGTCGTCGTGCCGGCGATGGCGCGGCGCAAGTCGGCCGACCCGGTGTTCATGCTGGCCGGCGGGCCGGGACAAAGCGCGATTGCGCTTGCGCCGGCGGTGCTGCCCTTGTTCACGCGCTTGAACAATCGGCGCGACATCGTGTTCGTCGATCAGCGCGGCACCGGGCGATCGGCGCCGCTGGACTGCGACGACCCGCGGCATCTGCGGCTCGCCGAGCAGGCCGACCCGCAACGACAGATCGCGCGGCTTGCGCAGTGCCGCGACGCGCTGCAGAAGTTGCCTTACGGCGACCTGCGAATGTTCACGACGCCGATCGCGATGCAGGACCTCGATGCGGTGCGCGCCGCACTCGGCGTCGAGCGCATCAACCTCGTCGGCGGCTCGTACGGCACCCGCGCTGCGCTCGACTACCAGCGCCAGTTTCCGCAGCGCGTTCGGCGCAGCGTGATCGACGGCGTCGCGCCGCCCGACATGGGCTTGACGACGAGCCACTCGAGCGATGCGCAAGCCGTGCTCGACGCCGTCTTCACGGCGTGCGAACGCGAAGCCGCTTGCAGCCAAGCACATCCCGCGCTGCGCACCGACTGGGCGGCGCTGCTGCAAAGCCTGCCGCGTCGGGTCAGCGTCGCGCACCCATTGAGTGGTCAGGCCGAAAGCTTGACCTTGACGCGCGAGATGCTCCTCGGCGCAGTGCGCGGCCCGCTCTACGCGCCGCCTCTCGCAGCGGCACTGCCGCAGGCGATCGGCGAAGCGGCTCGGGGGCGCTTCGATGCGATCGTCGGCATCAACAGCCTGCTCGCGCCGCGCAAAGGAATGACGCTCGCGATGGGGATGCACTTCTCGGTCGTCTGCAGTGAAGATCTGCCGCGCAAGGCGCACGCCGTCGACCCGCCGGGAACCGACTTCGGCGTCGGCTTTGCCGAGCTGTACGAGCGCGTCTGCGCGAGCTGGCCACGCGGCGAGCTGCCCGCCGCATACGCGGGCGTGCCGCCGAGCCGCTCGCCGGTGCTGATGCTGAGTGGCGGGCTCGACCCGGTGACGCCGCCGCGCCATGCCGAGCGCGTCGCGAAAGCGCTCGGGCCGAACGCGCGGCACGTCGTCGTGCCGAATGCCGGGCATGGCGTGCTCGGGATCGGCTGCATGCGCGACGTGCTGTTCCGCTTCATCGACGCGGTGGATGATGCCGATGCGTTGGCGGTCGACGCCGGCTGCTTGAAGAGCATCCCGCGGCCACCGGCGTTTCAGCCGCTGCACTTGCCGGAGCAGGCGAAGTGATCGTCATCGACCATGTCGCCAAGCAGTTCGTCGCGCCGCGCGCGCGCCGCTCCGCGTGGAGCCTGCGGCGCGCGCCGGCGGCGGTCATTCACGCGGTGCAGGACCTGAGCTTCAGCGCCGCCGACGGCCGCATCACCGGGCTGCTCGGGCCGAACGGCGCCGGCAAGACGACGACGCTGCGCATGCTCGCCGGCCTGATCGCGCCCGACGCCGGCCGCTTGTCGGTCGACGGCATTGACGTCGTCGCCCGGCCGCGCGAGACACTGGCGCGAATGGGCGTGCTGAGCGACGCGCGCGGCCTGTACCCGCGCCTCACCGCACGCGAGAACATCGTCTACTACGGCGTGCTGCAGGGCCTCTCGCGCGACGCCGCGCATGCGCGAGCCGATGCGCTGGCGCAGATGCTCGAGATGAGGCCGCTGCTCGAGCGCCGCACCGACGGCTTCAGCCAAGGCGAGCGAATGAAGACCGCGCTGGCGCGCGCGCTGGTCCACGATCCGCCGCACATCGTGCTCGACGAGCCGACCAACGGCCTCGACGTGCTTGCCACCCGCGGGCTGCGCGATGCGCTGCGCCATCTGCGCACGCCCGAAGGCGGCGCCAAATGCATCGTGTTCTCGACCCACATCATGTCGGAGGTCGAGCGGCTGTGCGACGACGTGGTCGTCGTCTCGCACGGCCGCAGCGTCGCGTCGGGCACGGTGGCCGAGTTGCTTGCGCGCACGGGCGAGAGCGACTTCGAAGAGGCCTTCGTCAAGCTCGCGTTCGCGCAAGAGCGCGGGGTCGCCGCATGACGACCCCGAGCGCGAGCCGCGCGGCGTTGACGGTGTTCGCCAAGGAAATCATCGACGCGTTGCGCGATCGACGCACGCTGGCGGTGGTGCTGGTGTCGAGCGTGCTGCTCGCGCCGCTGGTGTTGATCGCGCTGTCGGGATTCATCGCGTCGTTCGAGGCGCGCGCCGAGAAGCGCGAGGTCTATGTCGCCGGGCTCGAGCATGCGCCGAGCCTGCAGAACTACTTCGAGCGCCAGACTTACGTGGTCAAGCCGGCGCCGGCGAACTTCGAGGCGCAGTTGCGCTCGTCGGCATTCGGCGACCCGGTGCTGCGCGTGCTGCCGGACTTCGAGGCGGCGCTGCTGCGCGGCGAATCGCCGAGCGTCGAGGTGATCAGCGACAGCGCGAACAAGCAGGCCGAATCGGGCGTCGCGCGCCTCCAGCGCCTGCTCGCCGGCTACAGCCGCGAGCGCGCGAGCTTGAGCCTCGCGCTGCGCGGCGTGTCGAGCGAGTTGCTCGAGCCGCTGCAGGTCGAGGAGCGCGATCTGGCGAGCACGCAAACGCGAGCGGCGCAGATCACCGGCATGCTGCCGTTCTTCGTCATCATGGCGGTGCTCTACGGCGCGCTCAACGCGGCACTCGACACGACGGCCGGCGAGCGCGAGCGCGGCTCGCTCGAGCCGCTGCTGATGAACCCGAGCGAGCGCGTCGCGCTGGTGCTCGGCAAATGGGGCGCGGTCGCAAGCCTGTCGATGGCGATCGCGGTGCTGAGCTGCTTCAGCTTTCTGCCGGCGCAATGGCTGTTGCGCAGCGACACCTTGCAGGCGCTGTTCCAGTTCGGCCTGCGCGAGGCTTGGCTGTTTCTCGTGCTGCTGATGCCGTTTGCCGCCGCGCTGTCGGCGCTGCTGATGGCCGTGGCGATACGCTGCAAGAGCTTCAAGGAGGCGCAGGCCAACAGCACCGTCGTGATCCTCGGCGTCTCGCTGCTGCCGCTGGTGACGGTGTTCAACCAGAGCGGCGAATCGCCATGGCATTTGTGGGTGCCGGCGCTCGCGCAGTACACCTTGATGACTCGGGTGCTGAAGGGCGAGGCGTTCAGCGCGACGCAGGTGGCGGTGCCGCTTTGCGTGTGCCTGCTGCTGACCGCGCTCGGTATCGCGCTGGTCGCGCGGATGATGAAGACGGCCGCGATCAAATAGGGATCAGAGCCCGGCTTGCTTCTTATCCATCCAGCCCAGCGTCTTCGCATGCAGGCTTTGGATGTAGAGGCGATCGCCCGACTCGGTGACGGCAGTGGTCTCGGGGTAGTCACCACTCGGATCTTGCAGGTCGACGAGGACCTTGCCGCTCTCGTCGAAGGCGAACACATGGCCGTAGGCCGGTGGCACCGGCCACAGCGACTTGGGCAGGCGCAGCGCAAGCTCGCGCAGCCAGGGCTTGCCGGCGCTGTCGTCGATGAAGGCGCCGCGCGGTTTCACGAGGCCGACCCAGATGCGGCCATCTTGCCCGCGCATCAGGTTGTCGGGGTGGCCGGGCAGGTTGGCGAGCAGCACCTGCGCGGCATCACCGGGCTGCTTCGCGCTCGTGCCGAGTCCGCTCGCCTTGAACAGGCCGCCGTGCTCACCGGCCAGCGGGTCGGCGATCACCATCGCGCCCTGCGCATCGAAGTCGAAGCCGAGCGGGCGCCCGCCGGTCGTGACGGCGACCTCGCGCTGCGATCCATCGGGCCGCATCCGCACGATCGCGCCGCTCGCCACTGCGGTGTAGAGCCAGCCGTCGTGCAGTGCGATGTGCTCGGGCCCTTCGTCGGGACCGAGCGACAGCGTTTGCAAACGCGCGAGCCGCGTGTTGACGGCGTGCGGCCCGCTGTATCCCGGCGCTTTCGGCGCGGCCCAGGCCGCGGGCTGAATCGGCACCGGCCACAGCATCAGGTAGGCGGCTAGCGCGAGCACGACGAGGGCGAGCGCGGCGAGCAGCTTGCGCATCACAGTCTCGATGTTGTTGTTCGGATCGCGCGAGTATGGCGGCGCGAGCTCGACACGACTTCGGCATGATGGCGACATGACCTCATCACCCACCTCATTCGACACGCTCGATTGGCGCTGGCGCCGCTTCGACGAGCTGAGCGTGCACGAGCTGCAGTACATCTACATGGCGCGCCAACAGGTGTTCAGCGTCGAGCAGAACTGTGCCTATCTCGACGTCGACGGCTACGACGAGCACTCGCATCACCTGGCAGCCTGGTCGCCGCAGCACAAGGTGCCGCTCGCCTACGCGCGGCTCGTCGACCCCGGACTGAAGTACGCCGAGCCATCGATGGGCCGCGTGATCACGACGTCGGCGGCGCGCGGCAGCGGCCTCGGCCGCGAGCTGGTGCGGCGCACGATCGCGCATGCCGCCAAGGCCTTTCCGGGGCAGGGCATCCGCATCTCGGCGCAGTCGCGGCTCGAGGCGTTCTACCAAGAAGCGGGCTTCGTCGTCGTCGGCGACCGCTATCTCGAAGACGGCATCCCGCACACGCAGATGCTGCTTCCGGCGAGCTGAGCGTCGCAGTTACGCGGCGACTGCCACACGGTGCAGCGCCCGCTGCACCTCGTTTTGCCAGGGCAGCGTGTGGACGATTTCGTTGAGGTGCAGAGCAGCCTGAATGCTCGGCAGCACGTCGCCGTGCGAGTCCGTCAGCTGGAGGTTGGTGACGAGCGCCAGCGGGTCGGCCATCGCGACGACGCCTTCGTGAACTTCGACCCAGTCCCATGCCACGCCGGCCGCTCGCTCGTTCGACGGGTTGCCCCAGACGGTCTGCCCCGAGCACGGCTGCTCGGCGTCTCCGGTGGTTAGAACACGTGTACCAAGATGTATGAAGTGCAGGTCCGGCGCGCATTGGGCCTGCCACAATAAGGGCGGCCAGGCGCACACAATCCAGGCGGGTGTCATCACGGTAGAGTCCTGTGGTTGGCGTCGCCGTTGGAGCGACATCGAGCGACAGTGTGGTGCGTTGGCGCGCGCTTGCCATCTGTAAAGACTGTCAGGTGTAATACCTTTCAGGGTCTGTGCCGGAGCTTCTTTCCTTTGCTGCGCTCCAAGTCTTCGGGGGTCAACAAGCGTCATGCTGCAGGGTGGTTTTTCGTCGGTCCTCAAAGCGGGCAGCCGCGCTGAACTGCTGACGGAGATCGTCGGCTTCACGCACCGGCTCGGCTTCGAGACGGTCTCAGCGACGACGATCATCGATCACTTCCGCGGCGCATCGGAATTCATCGCGATCGACAACACGCCGAGCGCGTACCGCGAGTCGTTCGAGGACGTGAGCAACTGGGTGGTCGACCCGGTGGCGCAGCATTGCAAGCGGCACAGCGTTCCGATCATCTGGAACCAGGACACCTACACGTCGGTCGGGCAAGGCGAGCGCTGGGAGTACCAGGCTCGCTTCGGTTATCGCACCGGAATCGCACTGGCCTTGCACCTACCCGAGGGACGCCATTTCATGATGGCGGTCGACCGCGATCAAGCGCTGCCGGCTGGACCGACCGAGCTGACCCGCATGGTGGCCGATCTGCAGTTGTTCGCTGTCCATGCGCAGGACGCGGCGCAGCGCGTGCTGGTGCCGCGGCCACCTGAAGACGAGATCCCGGAACTCACGCCACGCGAACTCGAAAGCCTGCGCTGGACGATGGAAGGCAAGACCGCCTGGGAGGTCGGCAACATCCTCGGTATCAGCGAACGCACGGCGGTGCTCCACGTCAACACGGCGACGCACAAGCTCGGTTGCGTGAGCAAGCACCAAGCGGTGCTGAAAGCATTGCGCCTGGGTTTGCTGCGCTGAATCACGTCGCTACGGCGACGCCGCCGATTGCGCAACCTGTAAGAGTTGACAGTTACGAACGCGGCTTGTCGCTGCTCGAATTGCTCCTGTGCACGCACCCCCTTCAGCGTGCATCACCACCCCCTCCAGGAGCACCAGATGCCGCAAGACCACACCCAAGCTGCCCCCGTCCAACAGCAATCGAAGCCGCCCGTCGCTCCCGCCACGCAGCCGGCACCGGTTCCGCTCGACCCGAGCCTGCTGCGTCACGTCGGCGGCGGCGCTGACGAAGGCCCGGTCAAGGGCTGGTAAGCCAGAGTCATCCCCGTTGAATCCGTCGGGTCTCCATGCCCAGCTTGTTTCGCCCCGAGGTCATCGAAGGACGTCAGCAGGCATGGCTCGGCAGTATTCAACTCGTGCGGCCTGTGCCGCTTGCGGTGCTGACCTTGATGGTCGTCATCATCGCGGGCGCGGTCGGCGGCTTTCTGCTCGAAGGCCGCTACACCCGCAAGGCCCACATTGCCGGTTACCTGGTTCCCGACCGCGGCGTTTTGCGCTTGCTGCCCCCGCAGGCCGGCGTCGTGACGGAGAGCCATGTAGTTGAGGGACGAGCAGTGCGTCGTGGTGACGTGCTGTTCGTGCTCTCAATCGACCGCGCCACCCTGAGTGGCGACACGCAGGCGGCGGTGCAAGCCAGCCTCGCGGTGCGCAGCAAGAGCTTGCACGACGCGTCGCGGCAGAAGGCGCAGTTGCAGCAAGAGCAGCGCGCCGCGCTCGACCGTCAGATCGAGGACATGCGTCATGAGCTGGCGCAGATGGACACCGAAGCCGAGTTGCAGCGCCAGCGACTCGTGCTCGCACAACAAGCCACGGCGCGATTGGAATCTTTGAAAAACGATAACTTCGTCTCGGCTGCGCAAGTGCAGGCGAAGACGGAGGAAATGCTCGGGGTACGCGCGCAGCTGCAGGCACTGTCACGCCAACGCACTGCGCATCTGCGTGAGATCGGCACGCTCGAGGCCCAGCGCCGCGAGCTGCCGTTGCGCAGCATGGCGGCCATGGGCGAGATCGAGCGCGATCTCGCATCCTTGGCGCAGGAGTCGGCCGAGAACGAGGCCAAGCAACGCGTCGTGATCCGCGCGCCGCAAGACGGCGTCGTCACCGCCGTGTTGGCCGAGCCCGGCCACAGCGTATCGCCGGCGTCGGCGCTTGCCAGCTTGTTGCCGGCCGATGCGCGGCTGCAGGCCCAGCTGTTCGCGCCGTCGAGCGCGGTCGGCTTCGTTCGCGCCAATCAACAGGTGCAGTTGCGCTACCAGGCCTTTCCGTATCAGAAATTCGGCCACCATGCGGGGCAGGTGCTGCAGGTGTCGCGCACACCGCTGCAAGCGGCCGAGCTCGCCGGCTTGCCGCTGCCCGAGGCGATGAAGGGCGCTGCATCGGCCGAGCCGCTGTACCGCATCACCGTCGATCTCGACCAGCAGGCAGTGCAGGCCTATGGGCAGGCGCAGCCGCTGGCGGCCGGCATGCAGCTCGAAGCCGACGTGCTGCTCGATCGGCGCCGCCTCATCGAGTGGGTCTTCGAGCCTTTGCTGAGCGTGACCGGCCGGATCTGAGGAGCGCGCGATGAGCAGCTTCTTCGCTTCTCTGCGGCTCGGTTTCGGCTCACCGCGCGTGCCGATGCTGCTGCAGACCGAGGCCGCCGAATGCGGGCTCGCGTGCCTCGCGATGGTTGCTGCGCACCATGGCCTGCACACCGACATGCCAACGCTGCGCCAGCGCTTTCAGCTCTCGCTGAAGGGGGCGACGCTGGTCGACCTGACGCGCATCGCCGGACAACTGCAGCTCAACCCGCGCGCGTTGCGTGCCGAGATGGCGCATCTGTCGCAGCTGCAGTTGCCTTGCGTGCTGCACTGGGACCTCAATCACTTCGTCGTGCTCACGCAGCTGAGCCATGGCAAGGTGGTGATCCACGACCCGGCGCGCGGCGTGCGGCGCCTCGCGATGGACGAGGTGTCGAAGCACTTCACCGGCGTCGTGCTCGAGCTGAGCCCGGCCGCCGACTTTCGCCCGCGCACCGAACGCCAGTCGGTCAGCCTGCGCCAACTGCTGGGCCGCGTCGGTGGGCTGAAGCGCTCGCTGCTGCAGATCTTCGCGCTCGCGCTCGCGCTCGAAGGATTCACGCTGCTGTCGCCGTTCTTCATGCAATGGGTCGTAGACAGCGTGCTGGTCGGCGCCGATCGCGATCTGCTCGTCACCCTCGGTGTCGGCTTCGGTCTGCTGGTGTTCATTCAGGTGGCGACCGGCGCGATCCGCTCGTGGGCGGTGCTGTTCCTCTCGGCGACGCTCAACCTGCAGTGGCTCAGCAACGTGTTCGCGCACCTGTTGCGGCTTCCGGTCGCATGGTTCGAGAAGCGCCACACCGGCGATGTGATGTCGCGCTTCGGCGCCGTTCAGCAGATCCAGCAGACGCTGACGACAAGCTTCATCGAGGCGGTGCTCGATGGGCTGCTCGTCGTGCTGACGCTCGCAATGATGTGGGTCTACAGCGGCACCTTGACGGCGATCGCGCTCGGCTGCGTGGCGGCCTACGCGCTGCTGCGCTGGGCCTTCTTCCGTCCGCTGCGCGACGCGACCGAAGAGGCGATCATTCACGACGCGAAGAAGGCGAGCCACTTTCTCGAGTCGCTGCGCGGCGTGCAATCGATCAAGCTGTTCAACCGGCAAGAGGACCGGCAAGCGCGCTTCATGAATCGCGTCGTCGACGCGATGAACGCCAACATCGCGACGCGCAAACTCGATCTGCTGTTCGGCGTGCTGCACAAGCTGGTGTTCGGGCTCGAGCGCGTCGCGGTGATCTGGGTCGGCGCACTGTTGGTGCTCGATCGCAGCTTTTCGGTCGGCATGCTGTTCGCGTTCTTCGCCTACAAGGAACAGTTCGCGCTGCGCGTCAGCGGACTGATCGACAAGGCGGTCGAGCTGAAGATGCTCAAGCTGCAGGGCGAGCGGCTGGCCGACATTGTGCTGACACCGCCCGAGGCCGAAGTGCTTGTGCCCCCGCGCCGCCAGGACGTGAGCGCGCGGCTCGAATTGCGCGGCGTCGGCTTTCGCTATTCCGACGCCGAGCCGGTGGTGCTCGAGGGCGTCAACCTGATCATCGAGCCGGGCGAGGCGGTCGCGATCGTCGGGCCTTCGGGCTGCGGCAAGACGACGCTGCTCAAGCTGATGCTGGGCATCCACGAGCCGCAGATCGGCGAAGTGCGCGTCGGCGGGTTGCCGCTTGCGCACCTCGGTCTGCGCAGCTGGCGCGACATGATCGGTACGGTGATGCAAGACGATCAGCTCTTCGCCGGCTCGATCATCGACAACATCAGCTTCTTCGACGCACAGCCCGACCTCGCGTGGATCGAGGAATGCGCTAAGGTCGCCTCGGTGCACGACGAGATCGAGGCGATGCCGATGGCGTATCACACGCTGATCGGCGACATGGGCACGAGCCTGTCGGGCGGGCAGAAGCAGCGTCTGCTGCTGGCGCGCGCGCTGTACAAGCGGCCGAAGATCCTGTTCCTCGACGAGGCGACAAGCGCGCTCGACGTCGATCGCGAGCGGCTCGTGAACTTGGCCGTGCGCCAGCTCGACCTGACGCGCGTCATCGTCGCTCACCGGCCCGAGACGATTGCGTCGGCGAGCCGCGTCATCGTGCTCAGCGACGGGCGAGTGGCGCAGGACCTGCGCACACTGCCGGGCGGGTCGACCGCGTCGGCGCACTGAGGCGAGCGACGCACCGAACTGATCAGTCGGGCTTGATCTTCGCGCGGCTGACGACGGTCTTCCAGCGCCCCTGCTCTTGCGCGATGAACTGGGCGAACTGCGCCGGCGTGTTGCCCACCGCCTCGGCGGCGTCGCCGGCGAGCCGCTCGCGCGCTTCTTTCGACTTGATCGCGCGTGCCGCTTCGACGGCGAGCTTGTCGGCGTGGGCCGGCGCGAGATTCGCCGGCGCGAGCAGGCCATACCACTGCGTCATCTCGAAGCCGGGGAAGCCTTGCTCGGCGACGGTCGGCACGTCGGGCAGGATCGCCAGCCGCTCCTTGGAGCCGGTGGCAATGCAGCGCAGCTTGCCGGCCTTGATGAACTGCAGAATCGCCGGCGCACCGACCGACGCGGCGTCGAGGCGGCCCGCCAGCAGGTCGCTGAGCTGCGGACCGGTGCCGCGGTAGGGCACGTGCAGCACGAAGATATCGGCGGCCATCTTCAGGTACTAGAATGCCAGGTGGCCGGCGCTGCCGTTGCCGGCCGAGCCGTAGTTCAACTTGCCGGGCTTGCTGCGCGCGAGGGCGACGAAGTCCTTCAGATTCTTCACCGGCAGGTCGGGATGCACGACATATAGGCTCGGCACTTTCGCGAGCAGCGTAATCGGCTTGAAGTCCTTGTTCGGATCGTAGGGCAGGCGATCGAAGATGAACGGGTTGACCGCCAGCGTGCCGATGTGGCCGAGAATAATGGTGTGCTGATCGTCAGCATGCGCGACATCGGCCATCGCGATGTTGCCGGCACCGCCGGGCTTGTTCTCGACGTACACCGTCTGGCCGAGGCTCTTGCCGAGCTCCACCGCGGTCGAGCGGGCGACGATTTCCGAGCTGCCGCCGGGAGCGAACGGCACGACGAAGCGGATCGAGCGCGTCGGCCAGCCGTCGGCGCGCGCCGACGGAAGGCTGAGGCTCGCGCAGCCGACGAGAGCAGCCTGCAGCAGATCGCGGCGGGTGATGGCAAGTGGGGTCATGGGCGGCCTCCGAACGGGTTGCCGGCCAGTCTAGACAAGCGCTTCGGCGTGGTCATGCGTGGTACCCACAGCGACACGCGAGACGACGCGTTGAGGCGGGCTTAGTGTGTCGATTGGCCCGGCAAGTGACTTCCACGCTGCGCCTCTCTACAATTCCGGTTTGCTCAAAAAATAGGCAACGCGATGTGGTTCCCGCAGCAGTTTGATGTGATCGTGGTCGGTGGCGGCCATGCCGGCACCGAGGCCGCGCTCGCGTCGGCGCGCATGGGCTGCGCGACCTTGCTGCTGACGCACAACATCGAGACGTTGGGACAGATGAGCTGCAATCCGTCGATCGGCGGGATCGGCAAGGGTCATCTGGTCAAGGAGATCGATGCGCTTGGCGGCGCGATGGCCGCGGCGACCGATGAAGCCGGCATCCAATTCCGCATCCTCAACGGGTCGAAGGGCCCCGCGGTTCGCGCGACCCGCGCGCAGGCCGACCGGGTGCTGTACCGAGCCGCGATCCGGCGCCGGCTCGAAAACCAGCCCAACCTGTGGTTGTTCCAAGGCGCTTGCGATGATCTCATCGTCGAGGGGGACCGAGTGACCGGCGCTGTCACGCAAGTTGGCGTTCGCTTTCATGCACGCGCCGTGGTGCTGACAGCTGGCACTTTTCTCGACGGCAAGGTCCACGTCGGGCTGCAAAGCCATTCTGCGGGGCGCGCCGGTGACCCGCCGGCGATCAGTCTGTCGGCGCGGTTGAAGGAGCTGAAGCTGCCGCAAGGGCGGCTGAAGACGGGGACGCCGCCGCGCATCGACGGGCGCAGCATCGATTTCAGCGTACTGACCGAGCAGCCGGGCGACCTCGACCCGGTGCCGGTGTTCAGCTTCATCGGCAATGCCGAGCAACACCCGCGCCAAGTGCCGTGCTGGATTACTCACACCAACGAGCGCACACACGAGATTATCCGTGCGGGCTTCGACCGCAGCCCGATGTTTACCGGTGTCATCGAGGGTGTGGGGCCGCGCTACTGCCCGAGCATCGAAGACAAGGTCAATCGGTTTGCCGACAAGAGCTCACACCAGATCTTTCTGGAGCCGGAGGGTTTAACGACGCACGAGGTCTACCCGAATGGGATCTCGACGTCCTTGCCGTTCGATGTGCAGTTGGCGGCGGTCCATTCGATGCGCGGGCTCGAGCAGGCCCATCTTCTTCGTCCCGGCTACGCGATCGAATACGACTACTTCGATCCGCGCTCGCTGAAGGCGAGCTTCGAGACGAAGTCGATCGCCGGGCTGTTCTTCGCCGGCCAAATCAACGGCACGACCGGCTACGAAGAGGCAGCGGCGCAGGGGCTGTTCGCAGGGCTGAACGCAGCGTTGGCGGTGCGCGGCGAGGAGGCCTGGACGCCGCGCCGCGATCAGGCCTATCTCGGGGTTCTGGTCGACGATCTGATCACCAAGGGCGTCACCGAGCCGTACCGCATGTTCACGAGCCGCGCCGAATACCGCCTGCAGCTGCGCGAAGACAACGCCGACCTGCGGCTCACCGAGGTCGGCCGCCGATTCGGCTTGGTCGACGATACGCGTTGGGATGCGTTCAATCGCAAGCGCGACGCGGTCTTGCGCGAGACCGAGCGCCTGCGCTCGACGTGGGTCCGCCCCGAAACCTTGAGCGACGCCGACGCCCAACGTCTGCTGGGCCGGGCCATCGATCACGAGTACAGCTTGGCCGACCTGCTGCGCCGACCCGGCGTCGACTTCGACGCGGTGACCGAAATTGCCGCCGCCGCACAGTCGGCGCCACATGTTTCACGTGAAACTTTGCATGCCGAGCTCGGTAGTCGGCTGGCCGACACGGTGATCGAGCAAGTCGAAATCAGCGTCAAGTACGCCGGCTACATCGACAAGCAGCATGATGAAGTCGCCCGTGCATCGCAGTACGAGAACCTGCGACTGCCCGATGATTTGGACTACGGTCAGGTGACTGCGCTCAGCTTCGAAGTGCGCCACAAGCTGAATCAGCACCGCCCGCAGACCTTGGGCCAAGCGTCGCGCATTTCGGGCGTGACGCCGGCGGCCATTTCATTGTTGCTAGTGCACCTGAAAAAGGGCCGCTTCAAAGGCTTCGCTGCGAACGATCGGCAGATTGACGATGCGGCCGCCTGAGGCGGTCAAGCGGCGTGACGCTGGCGACGGCGTCCGAGCCAACCGATGACGCCGAGGCCGGCGAGCATCAGCGCATAAGTCGACGGTTCCGGCACCGCGGTGATCGCCACCGCATCGAGATCGAAGCCCTTGCTGGCGCCGTTCTCGTCCAATCCGCCGATGCCGACCTTGCTGAACGCGGTGCCGCCGAGCAGCGTCGGATCGAAGCTGGACAAGTCGATGACGATGTCGTCACTGGCGCCACGGGTGCGGACAATCTGGAAATTGCCGCCGTTGTTGGTCCACAGGAAAATCTGCGCCGACTCCTGGTTGTCGCCGAGCTCGGTGATCGTCAACAGGTTGTGCTGGCTGAAATCGGCACCGAAAGACACTTCGACGTAGGCGCCGCTGAACGCGGTATTGGGCACTTGCGGGCCGCCCGGCAGGCTGAGGAATTGGCCGTCCGGCGCACCGAGCACGGCGGCGCGCGCCTGCGCGTCGGTCAAAGCGACCGGAAAGGCGCCGAACAACGACCCGCCGTAGAAGCCGGCCATGTCGCCGGGTGCGGACCCGCGCAGCAGCAGGTCGGTTGCGCTCGCGTAGGTCGTGATCGCGTGACTCGCGATGGGCGAGACGATGAGCGCGCAGACGGCCGCGCCATGACGAAAGAATTTGCTGGACATCGAAAGCCTCCATGGGGATGGGTTTTGGGTGCGCGAGAATCGCCGCTGGCGTCGCCCGAGCCCATCCCTAGTTGGCGTTTACCCCCATGAATGAAGCTGTCGATCCGCGGTTCACAAGCCTGATGCAGGCGGCCGGCAGCTTGTCGGTGAGCCTGGATCGGGCCGCTGCCGAGCGACTGCTCCGATTCCTTGACCTGCTGCAGCGATGGAATGCGGTCTACAACCTGACGGCGGTCCGCAACCCGAATGACATGCTCGTCCAACATCTGTTCGACTGTCTCGCGGTGATCGAGCCGCTTCGACGCGAGTTCGGCGAATCGGGTCGGGTGCTCGACGTGGGCAGCGGCGGCGGCCTGCCGGGCATCGTCATCGCTGCGTTGTGCCCGAATATCGATGTCGTCTGCGTCGACACGGTTGGCAAAAAGGCCGCTTTCATCCGACAGGCTGCTGGCGAGCTTCAGCTGCCCAACTTGAGCGCCGAGCATGCGCGAGTCGAAGCGTTGGCGGCACCGCCGTTCGACATCGTGACCTCGCGTGCCTTCGCATCGCTGGCCGACTTCGCCAGGCTGAGCAAGCAACACTTGTCGCCCCGAGGCGTTTGGATGGCGATGAAGGGGAAGCGGCCCGATGAAGAGATCGCGATACTGCCGACCGATATCGAAGTGTTTCACGTGGAACCATTGGCCGTTCCGGAACTTGGTGCCGATCGATGTCTTGTGTGGATGCGGCCGAATCCAGGAGTGTGAGAGCTCACAAACGGGGGGAGCCATTTATTTCAGGTTGCGCGTTGCAGACAGTGGCGCCGCTCGATTTCAGCTCCAGCGAGGCCCGACAATCAACCCGCGATAAGCTCGCCGCCGGTGAGCAAATCACCCTCGCTTCCGAACGACCCAATGACTTCGATCGCCCGCATGGCCCGTATTTTTTGTATTGCCAACCAGAAGGGCGGCGTCGGCAAGACGACCACCACCGTCAACCTCGCTGCCGGCCTGGCGCGAATCGGAAAACGCGTTCTCGTCGTCGACCTCGATCCGCAAGGTAACGCGAAGATGGGGTCGGGTATCGACAAGCGCAAGCTCGAGCTGAGCATCTACGACGTGTTGCTCGAGAGCGCCACGATTGCCGAAGCAACGCGTCGCAGCGATAAGGCCGGCTACGACGTTCTCGGCGCCAACCGCGAGCTGGCGGGTGCCGAGGTCGAGCTCGTCGAGCTCGATCGGCGCGACCGGCGACTCAAGGCTGCGCTCGCCGGGGTGGTGTCCGAGTACGACTTCGTGCTGATCGATTGCCCGCCGAGCCTGAGCCTGCTGACGCTCAACGGCCTGTGCAGCGCGCATGGCGTCATCGTGCCGATGCAGTGCGAATACTTCGCGCTCGAAGGGTTGAGCGACCTCGTCAACACGATCAAGCAGGTTCATGCGAACCTCAACGCCGATCTGCAGATCATCGGGTTGCTGCGGGTCATGTACGACCCGCGCATTACCTTGCAGCAGCAGGTCAGCGAGCAGCTGAAATCGCACTTCGGCGACAAGGTGTTCAACACGGTGATTCCGCGCAATGTGCGCCTCGCCGAAGCGCCGAGCTACGGCGTGCCGGGGGTGGTGTTCGACGCCCATTCGAAAGGCGCGCAGGCGTTCATCGACTTCGCCCACGAGATGGCGCAGCGCATCGAGACGATGTGAATCCCGCGTTTGATCCCCTGTTGCTGTCCCGCATTGAAGACGCAGGGCTCAACGCCAGCGCGCCGCCGCAGCAGCGGCTGATTGATGGTTGGCTGGTCCGTTTCTCACCCGGCAAGGCCAAGCGAGCACGCTGCGTCAACGCGGTAGCGAGTGGCCGCCTCGCGATCAGGCACAAGCTCGCACTGTGCGAGCAGGTGTTCGCCGAAGCGCGGCTGCCGATGATCGTTCGCATCACGCCGTTCAGCGAGCCGCGCGAACTCGACACCACGCTCGACGCGATGGGGATGCGGAGCTTCGATGACACGCGTGTGATGGTGCGCGCCGATCTGGCGCCGCATGAGCCGCCTGCGCTGGCCGACGGGTTATCGGTGCAGTGGATCGGGCATGAAGCGTTTGCCCAGACCGTCGGCGCGTTGCGCGGCTCGCCGCAGGCGCAGCGTCAGGCGCACGGACAGCGCCTGGCCAATGCGCCGGTGCCGTTCTCGGCCTACGTGCTCAAGCGCGACGCCGACATCGTGGCTTGTGGGCAGGTCGCTAGGGAAGCCGATCTGGTCGGAATCTACGACGTGTTCACTGCGCCGGCGGCCCGCGGACAAGGCTTCGCGACCTTGCTGTGTGAGCACCTACTGGCGCATTCGACATTGAACGGTGCGAAGCACGCCTATCTGCAAGTCGAAGGCGACAACCATCCGGCGCGCGCGGTGTATCACCGCCTTGGTTTCCGCGACGCCTATTCGTACCACTACCGCACCCTCGATCCTTCAGTCGCTTGAACGGCTCCCGCAGCGATCAGAGGCCCAGGCCCTCATCGAGACCCAAATGCACGTTCATCGCCTGCACTGCAGCGCCGCTGGCGCCCTTGCCGAGGTTGTCGAGTCGGGCCATCAGCAGCGCCTGGGTGTCACTCGCGAAGACGAAGATGTCGACACGGTTCGTGTCGTTGCAGGCCTGAACGTCGAAGTGGCCGTCTTCCAGCGTCGCCGGGTCGCGCAGCGGCATCACGCGAATGAAGCGCTCGTTGGCGTAACGCTTCTCGAATGCCGCATGCAAGTCCTCGGCGCGCGTTCCTGGCTTGAGCTGCGATAGGTGCAGCGGCACGCTGACCGACAGACCCTTGTAGAAGTTGCCGACGATTGGTTGAAACACCGGTCGTACGGTAAGCCCGGTGTGCGCGGTCATCTCGGGAAGATGCTTGTGCGACAAGGACAGCGCGTACGGTCGCGGCGAATCGATGTGCGCATCGGCGCCCGCTGCATAGCGCTCGATCATTTTCCTGCCGCCGCCCGAGTAGCCGGTGATCGACGTCGCCGACAGTGGCAGCGACGCCGGCACGCAGCCCGCGTCCACCAGCGGGCGCAGCAGCAAGATGAACGCGCTCGCATGGCAGCCCGGGTTCGAGATTCGCTTGGCGACGCGAATGCGCTGGCGCTGTTCGGCGCACAGCTCGGGCAGCCCGAACACCCAATCTGACGACGTGCGATGCGCCGTGCTCGCGTCGATGAGGCACGTGGTCGGGTTCGTCACCAGCGCGGCCGCCTCTCGGGCTGCAGCATCGGGCAGGCAGAGAAAGGCGACATCGGCGGCGTTCAGCAAGCGCGCACGCTCGGCGGCGTCTTTGCGTCGATCGGGTGCGATGCGCAGCACCTCGATGTCGGCGCGCTGCGCGAGATACTCGTTGATGCGCAGGCCGGTCGTGCCTTCCTGCCCGTCGACGAACACGCGATGCTTCATTTGCGTTTTTCCTGTTCAACCAAGCTTGAAGGATAAGCCACTGCCGTGACCATTGCAGCCGGACGTTCTGATTCGATCGGGGACAATCGACCGATGGTCACGAAGAAACCCAAGGGCCTCGGGCTCGGCCTCGAAGCGCTGCTCGGCCCGCGCGTCAAGGAAGGCAACGATGCCGTACCCGCTGCCACGAACAACGCGCCGAACACGCTCAAGCTGACGCAGCTGCAAGCCGGCAAGTACCAGCCGCGCACGCGCATGGACGAGGGCTCGCTGTACGAGCTCGCGCAGAGCATCAAGGCGCAAGGGATCATGCAGCCGGTGCTGGTCCGCGCCGTCGGCCCGCAGCGCTATGAAGTCATCGCCGGCGAACGCCGGGTTCGCGCCGCCAAGCTGGCCGGGCTCGACGAGGTGCCGGTGCTCGTCAAGGACGTGCCCGACGAAGCCGCGGCCGCGATGGCGTTGATCGAGAACATTCAGCGCGAAGACCTCAACCCGCTCGAAGAGGCACAGGGAATTCAGCGACTGGTCAGCGAGTTCAAGCTGACCCACGAGCAGGCCGCGCAAGCGGTGGGGCGCTCACGAAGCGCGGCAAGCAATCTGCTGCGCTTGCTGAATTTGTCGCAGCCGGTGCAGCAGATGCTGATGGCCGGCGACATCGACATGGGGCATGCCCGCGCGCTGCTGCCGCTCGATGGTGCGCAGCAGATTCTTTGCGCGACTGAGGTCGTCGCCAAAAAGATGAGCGTGCGCGAAGCCGAGAAGCTTGTCGCCAAGGCCACCTCGACGCGCCAGCAGTCCTTGCTGCGGGTCAAGGCGGCCAAGCCGCGTGACATCGTTCGCATCGAGCAAGAGCTGTCGGACGCGTTGACGGCATCGGTCGAAATCCGCGTGAAGAAGCGCACGGCACGCGGCGAGCAAGGCGAGGTCGTGATCGGCTTCGGATCGCTCGACGAGCTCAACGGATTGCTCGACAAGCTCGGTCTCACGCGGCCTTGAGCTGCGTTGCGAAAGCGCGCTAACGCTGCAACGCCGACGCGCGATGACGGCGCTTGTCCGGTGGAACTTTCTCACGTTGCCGCACCTCCGTAGAACACAGATCTGGCGCATGCCCGTCGATCTGGAGTATCGTGAAGGCATGGGTCTTGCTGAGATCCTGTAAAGCAGATTCGGGGGAATGAACTGCACGGCTTCTTGCCCGCATCTTCGCCCTTCGGGTCTGCCGCAATGAGCGAAGCTTGAATCACGCAGTACGCTGATCCGCAAGGAAAGCTCTGATGGAGCCCACGACCTAGGTCAGGACTTCATCAGAACTTCCCAAGGTGGTGCCGAGGTGGCCCCTCGGTCGCTGCTACTCAGATGTCCTGGAGGTCAGCATGGATGTGATCAGCCATTTCGCCGCTCGCTTCGAGCGTACTCGTGAAGAGGAACTCACGCTCGAAGAGTACCTCGCCGAATGCAAGCGCAACCCGATCGCGTATGCGACCGCTGCGGAGCGCATGCTCAAGGCGATCGGCGAGCCGCAAACGGTCGACACGCGCAACGAGCCGCGGCTGTCGCGGCTGTTCGCCAACAAGGTCATCAAGATCTACCCGGCCTTCGCCGAGTTCTACGGCATGGAAGACTCCATCGAGCAGGTGGTGTCGTACTTCCGTCATGCGGCGCAAGGCCTCGAAGAGAAGAAGCAGATCCTCTATCTGCTCGGCCCGGTCGGCGGCGGCAAGTCGTCGATCGCCGAGCGGCTGAAGCAGCTGATGCAAGAGGTGCCGTTCTTCGCGATCAAAGGATCGCCGGTCAACGAGTCGCCGCTCGGGCTCTTCGATGCGACCGAAGACGGGCCGATCCTCGAGAAAGAGTACGGCATCCCGCTGCGCTACCTGAACCGCGTGCTGTCGCCGTGGGCCGTCAAGCGGCTCGAAGAATTCGGTGGCGACATCCGCAAGTTCAAGGTCGTCAAGCGCTATCCGTCGGTGCTCAAGCAAGTCGGCATCGCGAAGACCGAGCCGGGTGACGAGAACAACCAGGACATCAGCTCGCTGGTCGGCAAGGTCGACATCCGCAAGCTCGAGACCTACGCGCAGGACGACCCCGATGCGTACAGCTACTCCGGCGGCTTGTGCCTCGCCAACCAGGGCCTGCTCGAATTCGTCGAGATGTTCAAGGCGCCGATCAAGGTGCTGCACCCGTTGCTGACCGCAACGCAGGAAGGCAACTACAAAGGAACCGAAGGGTTCGGCGCGATCCCGTTCGACGGCATCGTTCTCGCGCACAGCAACGAGAGCGAATGGAAGGCGTTCCGCAACAACAAGAACAACGAGGCCTTCCTCGACCGCATCTACATCGTCAAGATTCCATACTGCCTGCGCGTGTCCGAAGAGGTGAAGATCTACGAGAAGCTGCTGCGCGGCTCGTCGCTCGCCAACGCGACCTGCGCGCCGGGCACCTTGAAGATGATGAGCCAATTCGCGGTGCTCACGCGCTTGAAGGAGCCGGAGAACTCTTCGCTGTTCTCGAAGATGCTGGTCTACGACGGCGAGAACCTGAAAGACACCGACCCACGCGCCAAGAGCTTCCAGGAATACCGCGACTACGCCGGCGTCGATGAAGGCATGAGCGGCGTGTCGACGCGCTTCGCGTTCAAGATCATTTCCAAAGTCTTCAACTTCGACAACACCGAGGTCGCCGCCAACCCGGTGCACCTGATGAACGTGCTCGAGCAACAGATCGAGCGTGAGCAGTTCGCGCCCGAGACCGAACAGAAGTACCTCGCGTTCATCAAGGAACACCTGGCGGTTCGCTACGCCGAGTTCATCGGCAAGGAAATCCAGACCGCGTACCTGGAGAGCTACAGCGAGTACGGCCAGAACATTTTCGATCGCTACGTGACGTATGCCGACTACTGGATCCAGGACCACGAGTACCGGGACACCGACACCGGCGAGGTGTTCGACCGCGCGTCGCTGAACGCCGAACTGGAAAAGATCGAGAAGCCGGCCGGCATCAGCAACCCGAAGGACTTCCGCAACGAGATCGTCAACTTCGTGCTGCGCGCGCGTGCCAGCAACGCCGGCAAGAACCCGACCTGGACCAGCTACGAGAAGCTGCGCACGGTGATCGAGAAGAAGATGTTCTCCAACACCGAAGAGTTGCTGCCGGTCATCAGCTTCAACGCCAAGGCAAGTGCCGACGAAGCGAAGAAGCACGAAGATTTCGTGACGCGGATGGTCGACAAAGGCTACACGGCCAAGCAGGTGCGCCTGCTGTGCGAGTGGTATCTGCGGGTGCGCAAGAGCTCCTGATCTTCCATCCAGCAGTAACGGAAGAGCGACATGTTGCAGCAGATCATCGACCGGCGGCTGGCGGGCAAGAACAAGTCCATCGGCAACCGCGAGCGTTTCCTGCGCCGCCACAAGGATCAGATCCGCGAGGCGGTCAAGCGCGCAGTCGATGGGCGCGGCATTCGCGACATCGCGCAAGGCGAAGACATCCACATCCCAAAGCGCGACATCAGCGAGCCGGTGTTCGGCCATGGCCCCGGCGGCAAGCGCGAGATGGTGCACCCCGGTAACCAAGACTATGTGCGCGGCGACCGCATCGAGCGGCCGAAAGGCGGCGGCGGCAAGGGCGGTGGCGGGCAGGCGAGCGACTCGGGCGAGGGCGATGACGATTTCGTCTTTCACCTGACCAAAGAAGAGTTCATGCAGGTCTTCTTCGACGACCTGGCTCTGCCCAACCTTGCCCGAACGACGCTCGCCGACACGCCCGAATTCAAGACCCAGCGCGCCGGCTATTCGAGCGACGGCACGCCGAACAACTTGCATGTCGTGCGCTCGATGCGCGGCGCGATTGGCCGGCGCATTGCGATCGGCAGCGACGCGCGGCGCGAGCTGCGCGGCCTCGAAGAGCATCTCGCGCTGCTCAAGCGCCACCCCGATCCGAATCCGGGTCTGCACGAGATCCCGGCGCTCGAGCTGGAGATCGAGGCGTTGCGCGCGCGGCTGGCACGGATTCCCTATCTCGACCCGATCGACTTGCGCTACCGCAGCCGCATCCGCGTTCCGGTGCCGACCTCGAAAGCGGTGATGTTCTGCCTGATGGACGTGTCGGGCTCGATGGACGAGTCGCGCAAGGACCTCGCGAAGCGCTTCTTCATCCTGCTGTACCTGTTCTTGACGCGCCACTACGAGAAGATCGACATCGTCTTCATTCGCCATCACACGCAGGCGCAAGAGGTCGACGAGGAAAATTTCTTCCACTCCACCGAAACCGGCGGCACCGTGGTGTCGAGCGCGCTGGTGCTGATGGAAGAGATCGTGCGGGCACGCTACCCGACTGCCGAGTGGAACATCTACGGCGCACAGGCGAGCGACGGCGACAACTGGCACCATGACAGCGGGCGCTGCCGCGAGCTGCTGGCCCACAACATCCTGCCGCTGTGCCGCTACTTCGCCTACGTGCAAGTCGCCGAGGAAGAGCAGAACCTGTGGGACGAATACTCGGTGCTCGCCGCCGAGACCAAGGCCTTCGCGATCCGCAAGGCGACCGAAGCGTCACAGATCTATCCCGTATTCCGCGATCTGTTCAAGAAAGAAAGCGCACCCGCATGACGCGCAAGAGCTTTTCCATTCCCGACCCGACGCCCGATCTGTTCGCGTCGACCGCGAGCGAGCCCAAGGTTCGCGTCAAGCGTGCGGCCGACATCGTGACGCCGCCGCGCGCGGCGCAGCACCTGCCCGCGCCGAGCGACTGGTCGTTCGAGCTGATCGAGCAGTACCACGCGGTGATCCGCGAGACCGCGCAGCGCTTCGGCCTCGACACCTATCCGAACCAGCTCGAGGTCATCACCGCCGAGCAGATGATGGACGCGTATGCGTCGGTCGGCATGCCGGTGAACTATCGCCATTGGAGTTACGGCAAGGAGTTCATCTCGACCGAGAAGAACTATCGGCGCGGCCACATGGGCCTCGCCTACGAGATCGTCATCAACTCGAATCCGTGCATCGCCTACCTGATGGAAGAGAACACGATGGCGATGCAAGCGCTCGTCATCGCGCATGCGGCCTACGGGCACAACAGCTTCTTCAAGGGCAACTACCTGTTCAAGATGTGGACCGATGCGTCGTCGATCATCGACTACCTCGTCTACGCGAAGAACTACGTCAGCGAATGCGAGGAACGCTACGGGCTGGACATCGTCGAAGAGACACTCGACTCGTGCCATGCGCTGATGAACCACGGCGTCGACCGCTATCGCCGCCCGAGCAAGCTCTCGCTCGCGCAAGAGCAGGTGCGCCGCGAGGAGCGCGAAGCGTATGCGCAGCGCCAGATCAACGACATGTGGCGCACGCTGCCGAAAAAGCCACGCTCGAAAGACGGCGCCGGCGAAGAGGCGCCGGCTCGCCGCTTCCCCGAGGAGCCGCAGGAGAACCTGCTGTACTTCATCGAGAAGAACGCGCCGCTGCTCGAGCCGTGGCAACGCGAAGTGGTTCGCATCGTGCGCAAGGTCGCGCAGTACTTTTACCCGCAGCGCCAGACGCAGGTGATGAACGAAGGCTGGGCCACGTTCTGGCACCACCACCTGCTCAACACGATGTACGACGACGGCCACTTGACCGACGGCGTGATGATCGAGTGGCTGAAGTCGCACACCAACGTGATCTACCAGCCGCCGGTCGGCCACAAGGCCTACAGCGGAATCAACCCGTATGCGCTCGGCTTTGCGATGTACACCGACATCAAGCGCATCTGCGAGAAGCCGACCGACGAAGACCGCCAATGGTTCCCCGACATCGCCGGCAAGGACTGGCTCGAGACCATCGACCATGCGATGCGCAACTTCAAGGACGAGAGCTTCGTCGGCCAGTACCTGTCGCCGAACCTGATGCGCGAATTCCGCCTGTTCGCGATCGTCGACGACGAGAAGGAAACCGAGCTCGAGGTCTCGGCGATCCACGACGAAGCCGGCTATCGCCGCGTGCGCGAATCGCTGTCGCACCAGTACGACCTCGGCAGCCGCGAGCCGAATATCCAGGTGTGGAGCGTCAACACGCGCGGCGATCGCTCGATGGTGCTACGCCACACCCAGCACAATGACCGCCCGCTGCACGAAACCGCGCAGGAAGTCCTCAAGCACGTGGCCCGGTTGTGGGGCTTTGGCGTGCACCTCGAGAGCGTCGACGGCGGCGGCACGGTGACCAAGCGCTGGTCGGTGCCGGCGCCGCATTAGCGCATTGGGCTAGGCCGAAAAAATTTTCCCCGGGTTCATGATGTTCTTCGGGTCGAGCGCCCGATGCCATGCTCGCCGGTGCAGGTGCCGTCCAGGCTCAACGCGCGCTGCACGAGCTGAAGGTTGAGTTGCTCGGCGGTCTCGCGCTCCGTCGGAATCGCCGGGTCGACCAGATAAGCGACGTGAAAGTTGCCGTCGCCGACATGGCCGACGATGTAGTACGCGAGGCCCGACGCATCGACCTCGGCAACGGTGTCGAGCAAGCAATCGGCCAGGCGCGAGATTGGAACGCAGGTGTCGGTGGTGACGGTGCGGCAGCCCGGCTTCATCTGCAAACCGGCGAAGTAGGCGTGATGGCGCGCGGTCCACAGCCGGGTGCGCTCTTCCGGCGTGCTCGCCCATTCGAACGCTTCGCCGCCCTGCTCGCCGGCGATCTGCTCGACCGTCGCGATTTGCTCGGCGACGCTCGCTTCGGTGCCGTGGAACTCCATCAGCAGCATCGCGCCTTCGCGCAACGAGAGCTTGTCGTGACGGTTGACCGCGCGCACTGCATTGGTATCAAGCAGCTCGCAGCGCGCGATCGGAACGCCCATCTGGATGATCTGCATCGTCGTGTTGACCGCCGCGGCAATGCTCGGAAAGCTGCACACTGCGGCAGAAATCGCCTCGGGCTGCGGGTACAGGCGCAGCGTGATCTCGGTCATCACGCCGAGCGTACCTTCGCTGCCGACCATCAGCCGCGTCAGGTCGTAGCCGGCGCTGCTCTTCTTTGCGCGGGTGCCGGTGTGTACAACCTCGCCGTTCTTCTCGCGCATCGTGCCGTAGCGAACCGCGTTGGTCCCGCTGGCGCGCGTCGCGCTCATGCCGCCGATGCTCGCATCGGCCCCCGGGTCGATTGGAAAGAACAGGCCCGTGTGGCGGATCTCGTTGTTCAATTGCGAGCGCGTCACGCCGGCCTGCACCGTTACCGTGAGGTCCTCCGCATGCAGCGCCACGAGCTTGTTCATCCGGTTCACGTCGATGCTGACGCCGCCTTGCACCGCGAGCAAATGGCCTTCGAGCGACGAGCCGGCGCCATACGGGATCACGGGCACTGCGTATCGATCGGCGAGCTTGACGACGGCGGCGACCTCGTCGGTGCTTTCGCAGTACACGACGACCTCGGGCGGCGGCACGTCGAATGGCGACTCGTCGCGGCCATGCTGTTCACGCACCGCGAGGGCGGTGGAGCAGCGCGCGCCGAAGCGCTCTCTCAACGCGTCGAGCATGGCGGGCGGCACCGGCCGCGGCTCCAGCTTGGGCAGCAGTTGGGCGGGAAGCGGTGCGTTCATCGCGAACCTCCAGCGGCCGGCGCGGCCGCGCTGGCCTGATTGTAGGGAGCGGTGTGATCGCGTTTCAGCATGGACTAGCATTCACGTCATGGCCAATCGACTGACGCAAATCGCGACCCGCACCGGCGACGACGGCACGACCGGCCTCGGCGACGGCCAGCGGGTGGCTAAAGACCATCTTCGCGTCGCCGCGATGGGCGATGTCGACGAGCTCAATTCGAATCTCGGCGTGCTGCTCGCCGAGCCGCTGCCGGCCGAGCTGCGCGAGCTGCTCGTCGTGATCCAGCATGAGCTGTTCAATTTGGAAGGCCGATGCCGTGCTGCGCCTGGACGAAGCGCTCGCGCAGCACAACGCGAATCTGCCGCGGCTGAAGGAATTCATCCTGCCGGCGGGGACGCGCAGTGCCGCGATCGCCCATGTCTGCCGGACGGTGGCGCGGCGCGCCGAGCGCGCCGTCGTCGCGCTGGCGGCGCACGAGCCGGTCAATGTCGCGCCGCGCCAGTATCTGAACCGGCTCAGCGACTTGCTGTTCGTTCTTGCCCGCGTGCTCAACCGCGCCAACCTCGATGGGCTGGGCGGCGACGACGTCTATTGGCAGAGCGAGCGGCTCAAGCGCGACACCGGCGAGTAAACAAAGAGGGCCGGCGATGCCGGCCCTTTTTCGTTCGACCTTCGTCAGAAGTAGAAATTGAACAGCAGACCCACGTGGCTGCCGTCGAAGCTCTTGCCGTCGCTGGTCCGCCTAAATTTTTCCGACAGGTAGCGCAGCTTCAGGCCGGTCTTCGGCGTGAATAGGTACTCGCCTTCGACGATCGCGCCGGTGGTGGAGTCGAACTTGGTGTTGATGTTGCTGGCCACGCCGCTGCCCTTG
>VBCQ01000074.1:2137-13015 GCA_005882155.1 Betaproteobacteria bacterium | reverse complement strand
CCATAGATGTAAGGCCGCTGGACGCCGGGCTTGGACAGCCAGACGAAGTGCAGCACCGCGAGCATCGCGGCCGGATAGACGAGCGTGTGCAGCCGCTTCCAGCCGCGCTTCAGGCGTCGCATCCACGCATCGGTCGACGTGATCGCGAGCGGCAGCAGCAACGCGAAGGTCGCGATGCCGGCAAGCACGAACGGCTTGTTGCGCAAGTCGATTGCGAACTCGCTCCAATCCCAGCCGACGTCGAACGCCGCGTACAAGCCGACATGGGCGAGCGCGTAGAAGAAGCTCGCGAGGCCGATCGGCCGGCGCAAGCGGATCAGCCAGTTCCAGTCGGCCCAGCGGCGGCCCCAGCGCCGATCGAGTCGGCGCGACGCGTGCACCAGCGCATGGCGCAGCGGCGTGATCGCGAGCACCGCGAGCAGCAGGTTCAGCGCCCACTCGCGCGCCCAGTCCCATGCGATCAGCAACGCGGGCAGCGCCATCAGCGCGCAGGCCAGCGCGTGCACGAGGCGCGCGTGGCGGTTGGCCGCGCGCAGCAGGCGCGCCGAGCGCGAGGTCGTCAAAGGAGCTTGTCGATGTCGAGCCCGGCGTACAGCGGCGCGACTTGCTCGGCGTAGCCGTTGAACAGCAGCGTCTCGCGCTTGCGCAATTCGCCGACGCGGTTCTCGCGCGACTGCGTGCCGCGCGCGAGCGCGATGCGCGGGTTGACGTTGGCAACGAAGCCGTAGTCCTTCGGCGCGACCTGCGCCCACGTGGTGAGCGGCTGCTGTTCCTCGAGGCGAATCGTGACGATCGACTTGATGCTCTTGTAGCCGTACTTCCACGGCACGACCAGCCGCACCGGCGCGCCGTTCTGGTTCGGCATCGGCTTGCCGTACAAGCCGGTGGCGAGCAGTGTCAGCGGGTGCATCGCCTCGGCGATCGAAAGACCCTCGGTGTACGGCCACGGCAGCGTCGGGCGGCGCTGCCCGTATCGGCTGTGCCTGCGCGAGCAGCTCGGCGAGCGGGATGCCGCTCCACGGGATCACCATCGACCAGCCTTCGACGCAGCGCAGCCGATAGATGCGCTCGCGCGGGCGGAATTCGCGCAGCAGTTGCTCGATGTCGAGCGTGCGCGGCCGCGCCACCTCGCCTTCGATGCTGATCGTCCACGGATGCGGCGCGAGGTTCTGCGCCAACGCCGCCACCGCGTGCTTGTCGGGCGAGTACTCGTAGAAGTTGTTGTAGCTGGTGATCTCGTCCCAGCTGTTCGGCTTCTCGCCCGGCAGCAGCGTGACGCGCATGTCGTCGGCATCGGCGTGCGCGGCGGGCGCGGCCGCCGCGGCGCACAGCGCCGCGGCGTGACCGAGAAAACGGCGCCGCTGAAGGTAGACGTCCTCCGGCGTGATCTCGCTCGGCTGGATGTCAGCGCGCCGCGCGATCAGCATCGGCGCGCCCTCAGTTCGGCGGCAACTGCGGCAGCGTGACCGTCTTGGGCGGCGTCGTCAGCGCATGCAGGAAGAGCACGAGGTCTTTCACTTCGTCGGCCGACAGGTTCAGCGGCTTGATGTTGGTCGACAAGTCGGTCTTCGTCACGCCACCCTTGTTGTAGTGCTCGACCACCTCGGTCAGCGTGGTGGCCGAGCCGTCGTGGAAGTAGGGCGCCGTCAGTGCGATGTCGCGCAGCGTCGGCGTCTTGAACGCACCCTTCAGCTAAGCGATCGGCTTGATCGCGAAACGACCCACGTCCGGGTTGGGCTGCCCGTACGCGGCGAGCCCTCGGTGAAGAGGCGGAAGCCGCGAATCTGCGACGCGTTCATCGCTTTCTTGTCGCCGCGCAGCCAGTGGTCGAACGGCGAGTCCGCGCTGATCAGCGTGCGCTCATAAGAGGCGATGGCTTTCGAGGTCGTCGTCTTGTCGATCGCCTCGCCCGGATAGGCCTTCGCGAACGCGGCCTTGTAGCTCGGGTTGCTGTTGAGCCAGGTGAACAGCGACTCGAGATTCATCGCCATCTCGTCCATCGACTCCATCGGGCCCATCGCCTGGTCTTCCAGCGTGGCACGCCGCCCGTCCCACATCTGGATCGTCGTGTAGCCGGAGTTGATGACGGTCGGCGAGGCGCGGCCGAGCACCTTGCTCTTGAAGCCCTTGGCGGTCGGCAGTCCGTCGGACCATCCGAACAGCGGGCTGTGGCAACTCGCGCACGACAGATTGCGTTCGGATGAGAGGCGCGGATCGAAGAACAGCTGCTTGCCGAGCTCGATGCGCGCTGCGCTCGGCTGGTTGTCGGCCGGCGAGGGTGGCGTCTTCGGCAGCAACCACTTCATGTCGTCCTTGGTCGGCGTCATCGCGACCTCGGCGGCCGTTGCGGGGGTCCCTGCACAGAGGGCGAAAGCGAGAGCAAACAGGGGTGCGACGAGTCTCGAGAGCGGCATCTAGGTCTCCTTGTGGTGCGGCCGATGCAATGTGATCCGACCAGGAGCGGAAAGCAATTGCGCGCCCGACAGCAACTCCGTCCGTCCGCGAAAATGTGGCGGTTTTCGAAACTTCAGGAAGAAGCCGGCTTGAACCGGTCGCGCGTGATCGCGTACAGGCAGGTGTCGCGCAACTCCCCCTGCGCGGTCGCGCGCTCGTGGCGCATCACGCCTTCGAGCACGTAGCCCGCGCGCTCGACGACGCACCGGCTCGCCGTGTTTTGCGCGTCGGGCAGGCTTTCGAGCCGGCGCGCATCGAGCGCGGTGAAGGCAAATTCGGTGATGGCCTTGACCGCTTCGGTGATGAGACCCTGGCCTTGAAATCGTTTGCGGCACCAGTAGCCGACTTCGAACTTCGGCACCGACCAGTCGAGCTGGTGCATCCCGCTGCCGCCCGCGTACACGTTGCCGCTCTTCAGGAACAGCAGCATCGGCAAGCTCTGGCGTAACAGGTATGCCGCATGGCCGTCGCGACAAAAGGCTTCGGACGCATCCACCGTTGGCTCGACCAGCGCCCACGGTTGGACGATGGTCCCGTCACCGGCGCGCGGACAGCGGATGACGAGGCGCTCGGTTTCGAATTGTTCGGGGATGTCGCGCAGCAGAGGGTTCATGCGCCGATCGCCGGCTCTTCGCGAAGCTTGATCAATCGCCAGTCAGCCTATTGCTTCGGCGACGCGTCCCAGTGCTCGGCGATCTTTCCGTTCTCGACGCGGAACATGTCGAACCATGTCGTCGTGTACTTCTTCGCCGCGTCCTTCGGGTCGCTCGCTTCGCGAACGAAACTCAAGACGACCAGATCACCGTCGCCGACCACAGCGACCAGCGGCGCCTTGACCCGCGGCTCGATGGGTATCGGCTTGGCGAACTTCGAAAAAAACTCCACGAAGGCGGCCCGGCCCGTCGGCACATTCGGGTTGTGCTGGATGTAGGACTCGGCCATGTATTTCTCAGCCAGCTCCATGTGACCCGCCTCGAACACCTCACGCCAGAAGTCGTAGACGAGCCGCTTGTTCGCGGCGATGCGGGGATCGGGGCTCGCGAGGAGCTGGTCGTGGTTGGCGTGGGCTTGAACAGCGACCTGGGCGTGGGCTTGGAAGGACAACGCCAGAGCAAAGATCAGAGTCAGGGCTGGAAGCGTCTTCACCACGGAAGGGTTTCCCCTTCGCTGGTTTTCAAGACCAGTGCCTTAAACCGCTCGGCCACGCTTCCCTCGAGGAAGGCCCGAATTGTAGTCGGCCGTCCTGCGGCGACGCCGTGTCAGATCGCCCGCCGCACCTGGTCGCAAGCGACCTGAATCACCTCGCGTCGCCCGCCGTCGATGCGTGCCGCCGACAGCTTGCCGCCCCAGACGCAGCCGGTGTCGAGCGACAGCAGGTCGGGGCGATTGATGAGGCCGAGTGTCGACCAGTGGCCGAAGGCGATCGGCACGCCTTCGGTCTTGCGATTCGGCGCTTCGAACCACGGCACATGGCCGCTCGGTGCCGAGCCGGCGCCTTCCTTGGCTTTCAACTCCAAGGTGCCGTCATGGTCGACGAAACGGATTCGCGTCAGCACGTTGACGGTGAAGCGCAATCGGTCATTGCCGGTCAATGTCTCGCTCCACTTGGCCGGCTCGTTGCCGTACATCACGCGCAAGAAATCGCGCATGTCGTCGCCGCGCAAGTGCTGCTCGACTTCGCCCGCCAGGCGCAGCGTGGTCTGCAGATCCCATTGCGGCACGACACCGGCGTGCACCATCAGCCAGCCTTGCTCGAAGGCGGCGAGGCGGTGCTCGCGCAGCCACTCGATCCATGCGTCGCGGTCGCTCGAGTCGAGAATGTCCTTCAAGGTGTCGCCTTTGCCGAGCGGGCTCACGCCGTGCGCCACCGCGAGAAGATGCAGGTCGTGGTTGCCGAGCAGGCAGGTCGCGGCCGCGCCCAGCTCGCGCAGGCGGCGCAAGGTGGCGAGGTTCTGCGTCCCGCGATTCACCAGGTCGCCGAGCACGACCATGTGATCGCGCGACGGCGAGAAGTCGATCGCAGCGAGCAGGCGCTCGAACGCGACACAGCAACCCTGCACGTCTCCGATGACGTAGTTCATAGGCCTGTCTGGGGTGGGATTCGGCCATGATTCTGCTACGCTGCCGTCTTCCCCCGCTCGCACGGCCCGCATGGACGTTGCCCTTCTGGTCTTCCTGATTCTGCTCAACGCCTTGTTCGCGATGTCGGAGATGGCGCTGACCGCGAGCCGCAAAGCGCGGCTGCAGGTGATGGTGGAGGCCGGCGACTCGGGCGCGCAGGCCGCGATGGACCTGCACGACAACCCGACCAAGTTCCTCTCGGTGGTGCAGATCGGCATCACCTCGATCAGCATCCTCAACGGCATCGTCGGCGACGCGGCGTTCTCCGAGCCGTTCGCGCGCTGGCTGCATGCGACCTTCCCGATCCATGATCGCGCCGCAGCGATCACCGCCACCGCGATGGTCGTCATCGTCATCACGATCCTCACGATCATCTTCGGCGAGCTGGTGCCCAAGCGCATCGGCCAGATGTACCCCGAGAACGTCGCTCGCCTGGTGGCCACGCCGATGGAGGTGCTGTCGCTCGTCGCGCGGCCGTTCGTCAGGATGCTGTCGTTCTGCACCGAGGGCACCTTGAAGCTGCTCGGCGTGCACGGCGATCCGGTGCGCAGCGTGACCGAGGAAGAGATCGCAGCCAGCCTCGAAGAAGGCGTCGACGCCGGCGTCATCGAAGCGCAGGAGCACCAGATGGTGCGCAACGTGTTTCGCCTCGACGATCGGCAGGTCGGCTCGATGATGATCCCGCGCGTCGAGATCGTGTGGCTCGATGTCGACGCCCCGCCCGACGACGTGCTGCGCGTCATCGGCGACGAGGAGCATTCGCGCTACCCGGTGTGCCGCGGCGGGCTCGATGACGTGGTCGGCGTGGTGTCGGCACAGAGCTTGTTGCAGCAATTGATGCAAGGTCGCCAACTGTCGCTGACCGAGCGGCTGCAGCAGCCGGTGTTCGTTCCCGAGACGCTGTCGGGCATGGAGCTGCTCGACCACTTTCGCGCTTCGGGCGCGCAGCTCGTCTTCGTCGTCGACGAATACGGCGAAGTGCAGGGCGTGATCACCGTGCGCGACGTGCTCGAAGCGATCACCGGCGAATTCACGACGCCGACATCGGACGATGCCTGGGCGATTGCGCGCGACGACGGCAGCTGGCTCTTCGACGGCCTGATTCCGGTGCCCGAGCTGAAGGACCGGCTGCAGCTCAAAGAGGTGCCCGAGGAAGATCGCGGGCGCTACAACACGCTGGCCGGCATGATCATGCTGCTGCTGGGACGGCTGCCCGACACCACCGATTCGGTCGAATGGGAAGGCTGGCGCTTCGAGGTCGTCGACCTCGACGGCAAGCGCGTCGACAAGGTGCTGGCATCGAAGATCCCGACTGGAGAACCCGCTTGATCCATTCAGCGCTGTACCGCGACCCGCAGCTGCTCGACTCGGCACTGCACCGGCACAAGAAACTGAAGCCGCTCGAGGATTTCTCGATCACCAGCAACATGCACGCGGTGTTTCTCGCCGCCGCCGAGTTTCCGAACGCCGGCCTCGAGTTTCCGGTCATCTTCGTCAACACCGGCGAGCGCACGCCAGACGGCAAGCCGATGGTTGCGCCGGTCGCGCTGCTGGGCCTCGTCGCGAACGAGAACCTGCAGCTGAACGGCACGCGTTGGGACGCGCGCTACGTGCCGGCGTTCATTCGCCGGTTTCCGTTCCTCACGGCCGGCGTGCAAGGCTCGGCCGCGCCCGGCGTGTTCGTCGACGCGGCATGGAAGGGCTTCAGCGACACCGAAGGCGAGGCGCTGTTCGACGCCGACGGCAAGCCGACCGAGGTGCTCGCCAATGCCGTGCAGTTCCTGCAGCGCTTCGACGAAGAGCAGCAGCGCACGCGGCTGTTCTGCTCGCGCATTCTCGAGCTCGATCTGCTCAAGGAAATGCAGGCCGACGCGACCTTGCCGAACGGCGAGACGCTGAAGGTCGAGGGCTTTCTGCTGGTCGACGAAACGAAGCTGCGCGACCTGCCCGATGCGGTGGTGGTCGAGCTGCATCGCAGCGGCATGCTCGGCATGATGCATTCGCATCTGATGTCGCTCGGCAACGTGCAGCGCCTCGTCGAGCGCAAGGCGATGCGCGTGGCGGCGACGATGGCTTGAGCTGTTGCACATGTCCGCACTGGTCTTCGAACGCTTTCTCTCGACCCCCGAAATCGTCGCCGTGTTCAGCGAGAACGCGGTCGTCCAGGCGATGATGGATTTCGAAGCCGCGTTGGCCCGCGCGCAAGCGGCTGAAGGGATGATCCCGGCCGCCGCCGCGCAGGCGATTGCCGGCGTCTGCAAGGCCGAGCTGTTCGATGTGCCGGCGCTGGTCGCCGCGAGCGGCCGCTGCGGCAGCCTCGCGATTCCGCTCGTCAAGAAACTCACCGAAACGGTCGCGCTGTTCGACGCCGCGGCGGCCGGCTACGTGCATTGGGGCAGCACCAGCCAGGACGTGATCGACACCGCGATGGTGCTGCAAACACGGCGCGCGCTGGCGTTGATCGATCGCGACTTGAGTGGGCTGATCGGCTCGCTGCAGTCGCTCGCGCGCGAGCATGCCGGCGCGCCGATGCTCGCGCGCACGCTGATGCAGCCGGCGCAAGTCGTCAGCTTCGATTTCAAGCTCGTCAGCTGGATCGCGCCGCTGGTGCGGGCCCAGCAGCGTCTGCGCGACGCCGGTCGCGCTGCGCTGCAGTTGCAGCTCGGTGGTGCGGTCGGCACCTTGGCGGTGATGGGGCGGCATGGTGCGGCGGTGGCGCGGCGCATGGCCGATGCGCTGCAGCTTGCACTGCCGCCGGGTGCCTGGCACACGCAGCGCGACGCGCTCGCGTCGCTCGCCTGCGAAGTCGGTGTGCTGACCGGCACGCTCGGCAAGATCGCCAAGGATATTTCGCTGCTCGCCCAGGCTGAAGTTGGCGAGCTGGCCGAAGCGTCGGGGGGCGGGCGTGGCGGCTCGTCGGCGATGCCGCACAAGCGCAACCCGGTGGCTTCAATGATCGCGCTGTCGGCCGCATCGCGCGTGCCGCAGCGCGTGTCGGCCCTGCTCAGCGCGATGGTGCAGGAGCACGAGCGCGGGCTCAGCAACTGGCAGGCCGAGTTGGCCGAAAGCGCAGGGCTGTACATCGCCACGCACGGCGCGGTCAAGGCGCTCGCCGACGCCGCCGGCGCGATCGAAGTCGATGCCGCGCGCATGCGAAGCAACATCGACGCGCTGCACGGCTTGGTGTTCGCCGAGAGCATTGCGATGCTGTTCGCGACGCGCATCGGCAAGGCGCAGGCACACGCTTTGCTGGAACGTTTGTCGAATGAATCAGTGAATGGGCAACGCCATTTGCGTGACGTGACGCTGCTGGAGCTGTCACGCGATGATGCGTTGCGTTCGCTGTTCGATGCGAGTGAGGTCGCTGCCTTGTTCGAGCCCGAAGCTGCGGCGCAACATGCGAGCCAGCTCGCGCGGCCGCAGCTCGATGCCTTGAGCCGGCAAGCGCAAGGTTTGGCGGAAAGCGCGCCATGGGCTCTGTGGCTCAACGGGTAAGGAAAACAATCAATGCCGCAGCAGGACGATTTCGACCGTGGGCTGAAGAACCGGCGTGCCGTGCTCGGCGACGCCTGGGTCGACAAGTCGCTGAACAACGCGACGGCGTTCAATGCCGAGTTCCAGGACCTGATCACGCGCTATGCCTGGCATGACATCTGGGGCCGACCCGGGCTCGACCCCACGACCCGCCGCTTGCTCGTGCTCGGCATGACGATGGCGCTCGCGCGCTGGGAAGAGTTCGAGCTGCACTGCAAGGCGAGCATCCGCGGCGGCGTGCCGATCGAGAAGATCAAAGAGACGCTGATGCAGGGCGCAATCTATTGCGGCGTGCCTGCGGCCAACACCGCGTTCAAGATCGCGACCGACATCCTGCGTGAAGAGGGCATGCTGCCGGCCAAGCAGCCGCTGTCGCCGCTCACACGCGTCGCCACGCATCACACCTTCAGCGAGCCGCAGTTGAAGGTCGCCGTGCAGGGGCACGGCCCCGCCGTGGTGTTGAGCCACGCGCTCGGCTTGAATCTGCAGATGTGGGACGGCCTCGCCGCCGATCTCGCGGTGACGCACGAAGTGGCGCGCTACGACCATCGCGGCCACGGCGGCTCGGCGGTGCCGCCGGGGCCGTACGCGATGGACGAGCTGGTCGACGACGCGGCCCGCCTGATTCGCGAATGGGGCCGCGGCCCGGTGGTGTTTGTCGGGCTATCGATGGGCGGCATGGTCGGGCAGGGCCTGGCGATTCGCCATCCGGATTTGCTGCGCGGCTTGGTGCTCGCGAACACGACGTCGCAGTACCCCGACGCCGCGCAATCGATGTGGTCGCAACGCATCGCGGCGGTGGAGTCGGGTGGGATGGAAGCGATTGCCGACGCGGTGATGGAGCGCTACTTCAACGCGGCGTTTCGTGCCTCGCATGAGCACATCGTCGAGCGCTTTCGCAGCACGCTGCTGCGCTGCGATCCGTCCGGCTACGTCGCCTGCTGTCACGCCGCGGCGCATGTCGATTGGCTCGAGCGCTTGTCGACCATCCGATGCCCGACGCTGATCATCGCCGGCGCACTCGACGTCGGCGCGCCGCTCGTCATGTCGCAAGAGATTGCCGAGCGGATCCGCGGATCGACGCTGGTCGTATTCGACGAAGCCTCGCACCTGAGCGTGGCCGAGCAGCCGGCGCTGTTCTCGCAGGCGGTGCGGGAGTTTTTGGCGGCGTTGCCGTTGGCTTAGGGTCTTCGATAGCTCAGGACGATCGGGTGGTGGGTTCCCGCGCCCCCAATTGCGCTGAGATCTCTTTCGCACAGCGCCGCAGCGCCTGCGCCACCACGCCGTCGAGCCGCGTGTCCAACACGGCCGTCGGGCCGATCACCGTCAGACTCAGCACGATCGCACCCGACTCGTCGAACACCGGCGCCGACATCGCGCTGATCCCCGGCACCGCGGCGTCGATGACGCGGCTCAATCGATGCGCGCGGATGCTCGCGAGCTCGGCTTCGAAGCTCGCGTCGACCGACGACTTCACGCGTGCCGGCACCGCGTGCCCGCGCTCGCGCAGCTCGGCGGCGTGCTCGTCGGCGAGCGCCTTCAGCACCTGCGCGCGCGGCAGGTAGGCGGCGAACAGCATCCCCGATGCGGTGCCGCGCAGCGCCATCACCGTGCCGTGGCGCATGTTCACGTGCACGGCCGACGCGGCTTCTTCGATCCGCACGATCGTCGCGCCGCGGTTGCCCCAGACGGCGATTGCGACCGTGTGGCCGAGCGTCTGCGCGAGCTCGCGCAGCAGCGGCGTGGCCAGCCGCACCGGATCGAACTGCTGCAAGCTGATCAGGCCGAGCTGCAGCGCGAGCGGCCCGAGGCCGTAGCGCCCCGACGCCTCGTCTTGCGCAATCAAGCCGAGCTTGCCGAAGCTCACGAGGTACGGATGCGCCTTCGCCGGTGCCATGCCGGCTTCGCGCGCGAGGTCCTTCAGCGCCATCGGCCGACCATGGTGCGCGAGCGCGAGCAGCAGCTGGCCGCCGACCTCGACGCTCTGGATGCCGCGCTGACTGCGCTCGACCGGCAGTGGCTTCGGCGCCGCAGCCGGCTTGCGAATCGTGCTGGATGAAGGAGGCATAGGGTTTCTACGTAACCTAACAAGTTAGACATTAGCGAACAAGCTGACTAAGATCAAGTCCTGAATTCAACAGAGCCTAACGCATTCGCAATGAGCAAAGCCTTTGCCAGCCAGGCCGATCTGCAGGAGAAGAAGGTCAGCTTCACGCAGTTGTCGCCGAACGCCTACGCCTACACCGCCGAGGGCGACCCCAACACCGGCGTGATCGTCGGCGACGACGCGGTGATGGTCATCGACACGCAGGCCACGCCGGTGATGGCGCAAGACGTGATCCGGCGCATCCGCAGCGTGACCGATAAGCCGATCAAGTATGTGCTGATGAGCCACTATCACGCGGTGCGCGTGCTCGGCGCGAGCGCCTACGCGGCGCAAGAGATCATCGCGAGCCAAGACACTTACGAGCTCATCGTCGAGCGCGGCGCGCAAGACATGAAGAGCGAGATCGAGCGCTTTCCGCGGCTCTTTCAAGCGGTCGAAACGATTCCCGGCCTGACCTGGCCGACGATCACGTTCAAGGGCGAGATGACGCTGTGGCTCGGCCCGCTCGAAGTGAAAATCCTGCAGCTCGGCCGCGGCCACACCAAGGGCGACACGGTGGCTTGGCTGCCGCAGCAGAAGATCCTGTTCAGCGGCGACCTCGTCGAGTTCGACGCGACGCCGTATGCCGGCGACGCCTACTTCAGCGACTGGCCGCAAACGCT
>VBCQ01000074.1:0-1964 GCA_005882155.1 Betaproteobacteria bacterium | reverse complement strand
GGCGCTGAAGCCGAAGTACGGCCAGTGGGTCATCTTCGACCACTGCATGCCGTTCGACGTGACGCGTGCGCTCGATGAAGCCACGCAATACCGCGACCCGCGCATCTGGACCGCGGAGCGCGACAAGGCGATGTGGGAGTCGCTGGAGTCGTGAGCGATGTGAAGGACTATCAGTCCGTCGAGTTCGAATACAAGCCGTCGCCTGACGAGCGCGCGAGCGAGCCGGCGTTGCACCCGGTCGTCGTCGTCGGCGCAGGGCCCGTCGGCTTGAGTCTCGCAATCGACCTCGCGCAGCGCGGCGTCAAGGTGCTGCTGCTCGACAACGACCACAAGCTGTCGACCGGCTCGCGCGCGATCTGCTTCGCCAAGCGCACGCTGGAAATTTTCGACCGCCTCGGCTGCGGCGACCGCATCGTCGAGAAGGGCGTGTCGTGGCAAGTCGGCCGCGTCTACTTCAAGGACGCACTCGTCTACAGCTTCAACCTGCTGCCCGAAGCGGGGCACGAGCGGCCGGCCTTCATCAACCTGCAGCAGTACCACGTCGAAGGCGTGCTCGCCGAGCGCGCGCTCGCGCTGCCGAACATCGAGATCCGCTGGAGAAACACGGTGGTCGGTGTCGACGCCGGCGCCGATGCCGTCACCCTCGCGGTCGACACGCCGAATGGCCTGTACAAGATCAAGGCCGGCCATGTCGCGGCCTGCGACGGCTCGCGCTCCGCAGTGCGCGCGCTGATGGGGCTGGAGGCCCAGGGACGCGTGTTTCGCGATCGATTCCTGATCGCAGACATCCGCATGGATGCCGACCTTCCCTGCGAGCGCCGCTTCTGGTTCGACCCGCCGTTCCATCCGCGGCAGAGCGCGCTGCTGCACAAGCAGGCCGACGGCGTTTGGCGAATGGACTTCCAACTCGGCTGGGACGCCGACCCCGAGCTCGAGCGCGAGCCCGAGAACATCGTGCCGCGCGTTCGCGCAATGCTCACGAGCATCGGTGCCGGCGACGCGCGCTTCGAGATTGTCTGGGCCAGCGTCTACACCTTCGCCTGCCAACGCATGCAGCACTTTCGCCATGGCCGCGTGATCTTCGCCGGCGATGCCGCGCATGGCGTCTCGCCGTTCGGCGCGCGCGGTGCGAACTCGGGCGTGCAGGACGCAGAGAACCTCGCGTGGAAGCTGGCGCTCATCACCCAAGGCCGCGCGAGCGATGCATTGCTCGACAGCTACGCGAGCGAGCGCGAGGCGGCGGCCGACGAGAACATCCTGCACAGCACGCGCGCCACCGACTTCATCACGCCGAAGAGCGAAGTCAGCCGCTTGTTTCGCGACGCGGTGCTCGACCTGTCGCGCGACCATGCGTTCGCGCGGCGCATCGTCAACAGCGGGCGCTTGTCGGTGCCGGCGGTCCTGCGCGATTCGCCGTTGAACACGGCGGACATCGACGCGTTCGACAGCGCGCTCGTGCCCGGTGCGGTCGCGGCCGACGCGCCCGACTTCACACTGCTGGTGTTCGGCGAAGTGCCGGCGTGGGCGGCGTCGTTGCCGTTGAAAGTCGTGGACATCGGCGCATCGGGTTGGCTCGACAGCGCGGACTGCGCAGCGAAGCGCTACGACGCGCAGCCGGGGACGGGCTACCTGATCCGCCCCGACCAGCATGTCTGCGCGCGCTGGCGAACGCCGAGCGAGAGCGCGGTGCGCGCGGCGATGAGGAGAGCGACGTCATGCTGACCACCGAAGCGAATCTCGAGTCGCCCGACGACTTCTACGAAGCGCTGATCGATGCGCACCGCGACTTGACGACCGCGCAAAGCCACGAGCTCAATGCGAAGCTGGTGCTGTTGCTCGCGAATCAGATCGGGCAGCTCGATGTGTTGAAGCAGGCGCTGCTGGTGGCGCGAGAGAACACGGTTGCACAAGGCACCTCATGACCACCGAACTCCACTACCAATCCGGCTTCGGCAACGAATTCG
>VBCQ01000387.1 GCA_005882155.1 Betaproteobacteria bacterium | reverse complement strand
GGCACCATCCTTCCCGGCACCATCCAGTTCGCGAGTTGCCCCAGTTCGTCGACCTGCAGGCCTCCGAGCACCGTCACGTCGAGATGCCCGCCGCGGATCAGTCCGAACGAAAGGGCCGAATCGAAGGCACAGGCACCGGGCAATGCCCCCACGGGGCGTCCGCCGGCGTCGGTGAGGTTGCGATCCTCGAACCCCTCGCCGGGCAGCGGGCTCATGCCGACGATGCCGTTCTCGGAATGGAAGTACACGTCGATGTCGCGCGGCACGAAGGCCGCCACCAACGTCGGCAGCCCGATGCCGAGGTTCACCCTGTCGCCGTCTTTCAATTCCCGCGCGACCCGTCGGGCGATGCGTTCCTTGCTCATGCATCACGTCCTCTCGAAACAAGCAACGACACCACCATGCCCGGTGTCACCACGGCATCGGGCGAAATGCTGCCGACCGGAACGATGTCCTCGGCCTCGGCAATCGTGAGCGCCGCGGCCATGGCCATCAGTGGATTGAAGTTGCGCGCCGTCAGCGCGTACTCGAGGTTGCCGTGATAGTCGGCCCGGCGCGCGGCGATCAGCGCGCTCGGCGCGACCGGCAAGATGCAGAAGAACAAGCTGCGCGAGCAGCTGGCGGACTACAAGCTGCCCTCGGCGTGAAATGAACCGCCCCAGTCGGTTCGAACGCAAGCCGGATCAACGGTAGTCGCGCTCGTGCTGGTCCCTCGCGGCGAGCAAGATGACATCGAAGTCGCGAATAGCGAAGAGCGCGACACACCCGCCATGACCGAACGGGATGATGAGCTCCCGAAACCCTCTTTGCTCCTCGGATCGACGACAGGTGTGCGGAGCAAACGAGAGGATCGCCATGGCCCGCTCCAAGGCGTCGCGGAATCGAAACAGGCACGTGTCGTCGGGCGTATTGCTCGCCAGTTCGCGCTGGATGATGTGTTCCTCGAGGCGCTCGATGTCCTCTTGAAACGTGACGGTGGGGACCACCCGATACTGGGCGCTCACCCGATGGGTCACTTGTTCTTGGCCGCCACTGCCAATCGGATGCGATGCTGTGCTGACTGGGCACGCTCCTGCATGCCAGCCAGGAAGTCGTCAGCGCTCATCAGGCCCACACCCTTGTCCGCCAGACGCAAGGCCTTCTTGGCCCGCGCGACCGCCGCCTTCTGCTCGGCGCGGAACTCTGCCTCCTGGCGAACAGCGTTCTCGATGAACTGCGTCAGCGATTCGCCTTCCCGCAGTACAGCCTCGAGGCTGGCCTTCGTCTCGGAAGTGACGCGGATCGGAGGCAAAGTTGCGGAGCGGCTCATGGATTCAGTGTATAGCAACTGATATACAAGCTCAAGCCGAAACCGAATAGCGCCACCCCCCTCTGCGAGAGTGGGGCCGGCGATGCAGTCGTTGTCTAAATTCAAGTCCAGGCGGGGGGACATCCGATCCACCCCAATAAAGACGGAGACGACGATGGCACTGCTTCGAGAATGTCTGCAAGAGCTGCGTACCAAGCATCACGAATGGGACGTGCCGGCCGGCGGATGGCCGCCATCCAGGCCGATGCTGCAGCAGCCGCTGCGCAAGCTCTCGCCGCTCGCGCATGCCGAGCGGCATCAAGGCAGGCGCGAGATCGCGTCGCACCGCCGGCCCGCGGCCTGACGCCATGACCAGCTCTTCGATCGTCGCGGCCCTGGGCCGCGTGGGCAGGCTCGACCATGCGCGCGTGCTGTTCCCCGGCGTGCTCGCATGCGGCGTGGTGTCGGCGGCCTCGACCTTCCTGTCGCAGCACTACGGCGCGCCGGTGATGCTGTTCGCCCTGCTGCTCGGCATGGCGATGAACTTCCTCTCCGCCGAAGGGCCTTGCGCCCCGGGGATCGCCTTCAGCGGACGCACGCTGCTTCGCGTCGGCGTGGCGCTGCTGGGTCTGCGCATCACCGCGGCACAAGTGGTGGCGCTCGGCTGGCAGCCGTTTCTGCTGGTGGTGCTGTCGGTCGCGATCACCATCGGACTGGCGATGATCGTGGCCCGCGCCATGGGCTTCCAGTCGCTGTTCGGCCTGCTCACCGGCGGGGCGACGGCGATCTGCGGCGCCTCTGCCGCCCTCGCGCTCGCCGCTGCGCTGCCCGGACACCCGCAGAAGGAGCGAGCGACGCTGTTCACGGTGATCGGCGTGAGCGCGCTCTCGACGCTGGCGATGATCGCCTACCCGATGCTGGCGCGCTGGCTCGGCCTGTCGGACCACGCCGCCGGC
>VBCQ01000078.1 GCA_005882155.1 Betaproteobacteria bacterium | reverse complement strand
TGTCGATTGAACAACCGCAGCACGCAGCATCCGAAGACCTGAAGGCGCCGGGCGTCTTGTTGATGATTCTCGAAGGCCGCGCGCCATGGGAGCTGGCCGCGACGCTCGCCACGACACCGTGGTTGCGCAGACTGCCCGCCGGCGACGGGCATCCGGTGCTCGTGTTCCCGGGCCTCGGCGCGCACGATTTCACGACCGTGCCGTTGCGCAATTTTCTCGAAGACCGCGGCTACGTCGCCTATCCATGGAAGCAGGGCTTCAACTTCGGCCCACGCAGCGGCGTGCTCGAGCGCTGCCATGAACAGCTCGACGAGATTCACGCGAAGCATCAGCGGCCGGCGAGCCTGATCGGCTGGAGTCTGGGCGGCGTTTACGCCCGCGAGGTCGCGAAAGAAATGCCCGACAAAGTGCGCTGCGTCATCACGCTCGGCACGCCGTTCACCGGTCACCCGCGTGCCACCAACGCGTGGCGCGTTTTCGAGTTGCTGAGCGGTCAATCGGTGCACGACCCCGAGGTGATCGCGCAAGTGCGGCAGGCGCCGCCGGTGCCGACCACGTCGATCTATTCGCGCACCGACGGCATCGTCTCGTGGCGCTGCAGCGTCAACGAAGAAGGCCCGATGGCCGAGAACATCGAGCTGCAGGCAAGTCATGTCGGCATGGGCATGAACCCGATGGCGCTGTACGCGATCGCCGACCGCCTGGCGCAGGACCCGAAGCAGTGGAAGCCCTTCGAAGCGGCTGGTGCACGACGCTGGTTCTTCCGCACCGGTTCCGAAGCGATCGCGGCCTGATATGAGCCCCCACGTCGTTTCACTCCTGCCCCCCGAGGGGGCGCAGGCCTTGCTTGGGGCGGCCCGGCGCGCGGCCTGATCCTCAATGCAAATCTCCGCCAACGGAATCGCTCTCGAAGTCGAAGACCATGGCTCGCCGTCCGGTGAGCCGCTGGTGTTAATCATGGGTCTCGGGATGCAGCTCGTCGCGTGGCACGACGACTTCGTGCAGAGCCTCGTCGCACGAGGCTTTCGCGTCATTCGCTTCGACAACCGCGACATTGGCCTGAGCCACAACTTCGATCACCTCGGTGTGCCGAACCTCGCGCTCGAGGCGCTCAAGCATGCCGTCGGCTTTACCGTGCGCGCGCCCTACGGCCTCGTCGACATGGCCAACGACACCGCGGCGATGCTCGATGTGCTCGGCATTCCGAGCGCGCACATCTGCGGCGCATCGATGGGCGGCATGGTCGCGCAGCAGCTTGCCGTGCGGCACCCGCAGCGCGTTCGCAGCTTGACTTTGATGATGACGACGAGCGGCTCGCGGCACCTACCGGGCCCGTCGCTGAAGGTGCGAGGTGCGATGCTGTCGAGCCCCGCCGATGCAAAAGGCTTTGACAGCATCGTGGCGCACTACGTGAGCCTGTACAAGCTAATCGGCAGCCCCGGCTACCCGGCAACCGACGAATGGTTGACGCAGCGACTGTCGATGTCGGTGCGCCGCAGCTATCGGCCGCGCGGCACCGCGCGGCAGCTGATCGCCATCGCCGCCGACGGCGACCGCTCGACACTGCTCTCGCGAATCAAAGCACCGACGCAGGTGCTGCATGGCCTGAGCGACCCGCTGGTGCCGGTGGCGGCAGGGCGCGACCTCGCGTCGAAGATTCCCGGCGCACAGCTCGATCTCATCGCCGGCATGGGACACGACCTGCCGGTGCCGCTGTGGCCGCGTTTCGCCGACGGCATCAGCGCGGCCGCCGCGCGCGCCTGAGCGTCCTCACGCGCTCGTGCGCACCAGCGCACGTCCACATCGTCAGCGCGGCGGCTCTTCCTTGCGGCTCAGCGCACGCTTGAGCGCCGTCTCGAACATGTTCATGTTGATCGGCTTGACCCAATAGTCGTAGGCGCCGAGGCTCATCGCTTTGACAATGTCCATCGACAGCGTGTCGGCGGTCAGCAGGGTCACGCGCAACTTCTTGTTGGCGATCTCTTCGTTGAGCTCGCGAACGACTTGCAGCCCGCCGATGTCGGGCAGGTGCATGTCGAGCAGCACGAGGTCGGGGCGCTCCGAGCGCGCCAGCCGAATCCCTTCCTGTCCGGTGCTGGCTTTCACCAGCGTGATGCCCGGGTACGCGGACAAGGCCATCTCCACCAGCGACATGTTGATCGGGTTGTCCTCGATGTAGAGAACCTTTCCGCGCAGGTCCTCGCGAGGGGGTTGTTGATCAGCAGACGCCATGGGTCCTCCACAGTTCGGACACGCAGTCTACGCGTTGCCGTGCGAAGCATTTTGGAGTCGCCTCGGTATCGAGTCACCTGCGCATGCGATCTCCCTGCCGCGATCAGGGTGCGCGACAGCCTGTTGCTAATCGGGCATTCTGTGGCGACCGAATGTGAGCCAGGGGAGGCTTGCCAAGATGGCTGAGTTCAAGCCGCGTGGACTGGTGGTGTGGACGCTCGGGCCCTTGCGCTGCGCATTGCGTGTCGGCGTCGTCGAGCGCGTCGTGCCCGCGATGGAGCTGACGCCGTTGCCGCACGCGCCGGGTAGCGTGAGCGGCATCGTCAATGTGCAGGGTCGCGTCATTGCAGTGATCGACATGCGCGCGCGCTTCGGCTTGCCCGAGCGCGACTTGCAGCTCGGCGATCAGATGCTGCTCGCGCACACGGCGCGCCGCTGGATCGGCTTCTTCGTCGACGCGGTGCAAGGCGTCGTCGACGAGCCCGACCAGGCCATGGTGCCAGCGAGCGACATCGGCGCCCCGATGAGCAGCATCGCCGGCGTCGTCAAGCTCGCCGATGGCTTGATCCTGATCCAGGACCTCGATCGGCTGTTGTCCGGCGATGAAGAGCTCGACCTCGACGCCGCGCTCGCCGAGCACGAATCATGATGCTGCCCGACTCGCTGCTGCAGGCGTTGAGCGAGCGCGTCGCCTCGCAGCTCGGCTTGCGCGTTCCGCGCGAGCGCTGGCCCGACCTCACTCGGGCGATCGACTCGCTGAGCGGCGGCTGGACCGATTTGGCCGCGCCTTTGCAGCGCGCGCAGATCGAGACGCTCGCATCGCATCTGGCGGTCGGCGAAACCTATTTTTTCCGCGAGCCCGCAGCGTTCGCCGCCCTCGAAGACGAGGTGCTGCCGGCATTGATCGCCGCGCGCCGCGCGGAAGGCCGATATGTGTTGCGCTTGTGGAGCGCGGGTTGCTGCACCGGTGAAGAGCCCTACACGCTCGCGATCCTGCTCGACCGGCTGATTCCCGATCTGCAACGCTGGGACATCACGATTCTCGGCACCGACATTCATCCCGGCTTCCTCGCCCGCGCAGAGGAAGGTGTCTACAACGAGTGGTCGTTTCGTGGCGTGACCGACGCTGTCCGGCAGCGCTATTTCGAGCCAGTCGACAGCGGCCTGTATGCCGTACGGCCCGAGCTCAAGCGGCTCGTGCGCTTCGCCTACGCCAACCTCGCCGACACACTGGACGTCGGCAGCGAGATGGACCTTGTTCTGTGCCGCCATGTGCTGATGTATTTCGATCCGGCGCAAGCGGCTCGAGCGCTCTCGCGCTTGCGCGCCACGCTCATCAACGGCGCGTACCTGGTGCTCGGCTCGGCCGAGATTCCCGCGGCGCCGCTCGCAGGTTTCGCAAAGGTATCGCTGCGCGATGCGGTGCTGTATCGCAAGCACAGCGAGATCGCCGTTCGGCATGCGCAGTCGTCGCTCACTGGGTCACGCACGCCGCGCCCTCTCCCGGCGCGCAAGCTCGACGCGCGCAGCCTGCTCGCTCGCGCGCAATCGCTCGCCGACGGAGGCCAACTCATCCATGCCGAAGGGTTGTGCCGCCAAGCCATCGCGGCCGACCCTTGTGATGCGGCGGTGCACTGGCTGCACGCGCTCGTTCATGAAGAGCTCGGCCAGCTCGGTGTCGCGAAGGCCGCGCTGCGCCGCGCGCTCTACCTCGATCCGCGCTGCGTGCTCGCGCATGTCGCGCTCGCCCGCGTTTGCAAGCGGCTCGGCGAAGCCGATCGCGCTGCGCGGCATGTCGCGCAGGCGCTCGCATTGCTCGAGCGACATCCGCCGGCGGATGTGCTGCCGCAGTCCGACGGCATGAGTGCCGGACGATTGAGCGCTGCGTTGCTGGCGATGCGAGCGGCATGAAGCGCAGGCCGCCCGTCGACTGGGACCGGATCAAGCGCCAGCTCGCCGCGGCCGAAGACGCGCTCGCGAAAGGCTTCGCACCGACCCCCGAGCGGCGGCGCGAGATCCTGCATGCGCGTGCCCGCGCGCTGGCGCGCGTGCCTGCGACACCGGTGCGCGCGGCCGACGGCATCGACGTGATCGAGTTCATGCTGGCGCAGGAGCGCTACGCGTTCGCCGCCGCGTGCGTGCGCGAGGTCCAGCCCCTGAAAGACCTTACAGGTGTGCCTTGCACGCCGCGCCATGTGTCGGGCATCATCAATGCGCACGGTCGCATCCTCACGGTGATCGACCTCAAGAAATTCTTCGAATTGACCGACTCCGGGCTGAGTGATCTGAACAAGGTGATCGTCCTGCAGCACCGTGACGTGGCGTTCGGCATCCTCGCCGACAGCATCGTCGGTGCGGCATGGGTGCCGCTCGCTGATTTGCAGGCCTCGCTGCCGACCTTGACCGGCATTCGAGCCGAGTACCTCAAAGGAATCACATCGCAGCGCGTGATCGTGCTCGATGCGATCAAGCTGTTGACCGATGCGGCCTTGACCGTCGATGAAGAGGTGACCCCCGCCGGATAAGGCCCGCAGCAAATAACAACGATCAGGAGAGGACAACAATGACAAGAGTCCCGGCTCTGGCAGTGAGCCTGTTGTGGCTGGCGCTGCAAAGCGGCGCCAGCGCTGCCAATGTCGACAGCGGCGCGCGTTCGGGCGCGGGCTTGTCGCATTTGTCGATCGAAGAGCTCGCCGAGATCGAGGTCTCGTCGGTGTCGAAGCGGCCCGAGCGCCTCGCTGATGCGCCGGCCGCGGTCTACGTGATCACACGCGACGAGATTCGCCGCTCGGGCGTCACGAGCCTGCCCGAAGCCTTGCGCCTCGCGCCCAACCTGCAAGTTGCTCGCGCCAGCTCCAACAGCTACGCGATCACGGCGCGCGGCTTCAACAGCAGCAGCGCCAACAAGCTGTTGGTGCTGATCGACGGGCGCAGCGTCTACTCGCCACTGAACTCCGGCGTGTTTTGGGACGTGCAGGACGTGATGCTCGAGGACATCGATCGCATCGAGGTTGTGAGCGGCCCGGGCGGCACGCTGTGGGGCGCGAACGCGGTCAACGGCGTCATCAACATCATCACGCGTTCGGCCCACGACACGCTGGGCACGCTGGCGAGCGCGGATGCCGGGACCGAGGAGCGCGGCGTCGCACTGCGCCACGGCCGCAGCCTCGGCGAAGACGCCAGCGCGCGTCTTTACGCCAAGGGCTTTCGCTACGACCACAGCGTTACGGCCGACGGTAACGCAGTGGCCGACGCATGGGACTTGAAGCAGGCCGGCTTTCGCGCCGATTGGGGCAAGAACGGCAGCGGCATCACGCTGCTCGGCAATGCGTACGACGGCAAGTCGCAAGGCTCGGGCTTCCCCGATCGAACGGTCTCGGGTGCGAACCTGTTGGCGCGCTGGAGCCGCGAGCTCGGCGACGGTGCGGGCCTGCAGGCGCAGGTCTACTTCGATCGCAACCACCGCAAGCAGCCGGGGCTGTTCACGCTCGACATCGACACCGTCGATGTCGATCTGCAGCACCACTTCAGCTGGGGCGGCAAGCACGAGATCGTGTGGGGTGGCGGGGGGCGAACGAACCGCGACCATACGACCGGCGGCAGCATCCTCGCCTTCGTTCCGGCCGACGACACGCTGAACCTCGTCAACGTGTTCGCGCAAGACACCGTAAGCCTCAGCGAGCACGTGAAATTCACCTTCGGCTCCAAGTTCGAGCGCAACAGCTACACCGGGCTCGAAGTCCAGCCGAGTGCGCGGCTCGCCTGGAAGCTCGACGAGCATGGCCTGCTGTGGTCAGCGCTCTCGCGTGCGGTGCGCACGCCGTCGCGGGTCGACCGCGCGCTGGTCACGCCGTCGTTCAACCTGCCGCCGCCATACAGCGGCAAGCTCGTGACGGGGCCGCCGTTCTTCGAGTCGGAAAAGCTCACCGCCTTCGAGCTCGGCTACCGCGCGCAGCCGACCCCGCAGTCGTCGTTCTCTTTCTCCGCGTTCTACAACGACTACGACCGCTTGCGCAGCCTCGAGCCGGCACCCGGTGGCGGCTTTCTGATCGGCAACGGCATTGCAGGGCATGCGGCTGGACGAGCGGTTGCATTTCAAGCCCGGCAGCGCCGACCCCGGCTCGCCCTACGCCGGCGCCAACGACCCGCACTACAAGCTGACGCTGCAGTCGAGCGTCACGCTGCCGCGCGACATCGGACTGGATGTCGAAGTGCGGGCGATCGGCGCGCTGCACCATCCCGATGTGCCGAGCTACGTCGCGCTCGACATGCGGCTGAGCTGGCTGATTCGGCGCGGCGTCGAGCTGTCGCTCGCCGGCTTCAACCTCGGCGACCGGCGCCATCCCGAGTTCGGCGCGGCACCTGCGCGTAGCGAGATCGCGCGCCGCTTTTCGCTGAGGCTCACATGGGCGCTGTGATGCCGCGCTGCCCACTTCGCATCGCGCTCGCGCTGTGCGCCTGCATGCTCGGCCACGCGTGGGCCGCCGAGCCGCTGGAGTACGCCGTCAAGGCCGCCTACCTGTCCAAGTTCGGCTTCTACGTCGAGTGGCCGAACGGTGCGTTCGCGAGCCCGGCGAGCCCGCTGAACCTGTGCGTCGTCGGCGACGACCCATTCGGCAATCTGCTCGACGATGCAGCTGCAGCTCAGCGCGGCGAGGGGCGTGCGATCGTCGTGATGCGCATGAAGAGCATCGCTCGCGATTCGGCTTGCCACATCGTCTACCTGGGCGGCGACGCGCGCTCGGCGGCGCTCGTCGAGGCGCTGCGCGGCACGCCCGCCCTCGTTGTCACCGATGCACGCAACGGCAACGCGCCATTGGGCACGATCCATTTCGTGTTGAAGGACAACCGCGTGCGCTTCATCGTCGACGACGAGGCCGCCGCGCAAAGCGGCCTCAACGTCAGCTCGAAACTGCTGAGCCTCGCACTCAGCGTCAAGCCGAGGACCCGCTGATGCGCTGGCTCATCGACATCCCCATCCGCCGCAAGCTGCTGTTGATCACGGTGCTCGCGAGCAGCGTCGCGCTGTTGCTGGCCGGCGCGATCATCGTCGCCTACGAGATCTACAACTACCGGGTGCAGAAGACGCAGGAGATCAGCGTGCAGTCGGAGATGCTCGCGGCGAGCGTGACGGCGGCGCTCGAGTTCAACGACGCGAAGGCGGCGCAGGAGTACTTGAGCGCCCTGCGCGCGAACCCCGACTTCGGCGCCGCCGCGGTCTACGGCCCCGACGGCGCGCTGTTCGCGAGCTACACCCGCGCCGGCAGCGCGGCGCAGCCCCTGCCGGCGCGCGCCGAAGCACCCGGCCATCGCTTCGACAGCGATCAGCTGGTGGCATTCTGGCCGATACGCCACGGCGTGCGCCAAATCGGCACGGTCTACCTGCGCGCCACCGTCGAGCCGATCGCTGCGCGGCTGGCGCGCTACGGCGGGATCATCCTGCTGGTGCTGGTCGGCTCGCTGCTGATCCAGCTGCCGCTGTCGGCACGGCTGCACACGGTGATCGCCAATCCGGTTCGCGACATGGCCGACGCGGCGCGGCGCGTCGCTGCCGGCGAGATCGTCACGCTGCCGCCGAGCAACGGACGCGCCGACGAGATCGGCCAGCTCGAAGACGCGTTTCGCCAGATGAGCGCGTCGCTGCAAGACAAGGCGCATGTCGCGCGGCAGATTGCCGCCGGCGACCTCGCAGTCAAGGTCGTTCCGCAATCGGCCGTCGATGCCTTGGGTAATGCCTTTGTCGCGATGGTCGACAACCTGCAGCGAACGGCCGAGATCGCCAAGCTGATCGCCACCGGCGACCTGCAAGTTCAAGTCGCGCTGCAGTCCGAGCGCGACGAGTTCGGGCGCGCCTTCGCGACGATGGTCGAGAACCTGCGCGAGCTCAACCGCGAAGTCAGCGACGGCATCGGTGTCCTCGCAAGCTCGACCAGCGCGATCCTCTCGGGAACGACTCAAGTCGCGACCGGCGCGACCGAAGCGGCGACCGTGATCAGCCAGACCGCAGTGACGCTCGACGAAGTCAAGCAGACCGCGCTGGTGTCGAGCCAGAAGGCGAAGTACGTGTCGGAGGCGGCGCAGAAGGCGGCGCAGATTTCGCAGACCGGCCAGCGCTCGGTCGAAGAATCGATCGACGGCATGCAGCAGATTCGCGAGCAGATGGAAATGATCGCCGACAGCATCATGCGGCTGTCGGAGCAAAGCCAGGCGATCGGCGAGATCATCGCGAGCGTCAACGACTTGTCGGAGCAGTCCAACTTGCTCGCGGTGAATGCGTCGATCGAGGCGGCCAAGGCCGGCGAGCACGGCGTCGGCTTCGCCGTCGTCGCGCTCGAAGTCAAAAGCCTCGCTGCTCAGTCGCGCCAGGCGACGGCGCAGGTGCGAACGATCCTCGGCGACATCCAAAAGGCCACCAGCAACGCGGTGCTCGCGACCGAGCAGGGCGCGAAGGCGGTCGACGCCGGCGCCAAGCAATCGAAGGATGCCGGCGAGGCGATCCAGCGTTTGGCCGAGAGCATTTCAGAGAGCGCCTCGGCAGCGAGCCAGATCGCCGTGTCGGCCCAGCAGCAGCTGGTCGGCATGGACCAGCTCGCGTTGGCGATGGGCAATATCAAGACCGCGACGACGCAAAACATGGACAGCACGCGGCAAGCCGAGGCCGCGGCGCACAAGCTGCACGAGCTCGGGCAGAAACTGCAACGGCTGGTCGGGCGCTACAAAGTCTGATCTGCGCGAACCGACGATGACGAAGGACGACGAACTTTTTCTCGAGCGCTTGCTCGCGACCTTCAAGGTCGAGGCGCAAGAGCACCTGAGCACGATGTCGTCGTTGTTGCTCGAGCTCGAGCGGCCGGCGCCGGCGAGCGAGACGGCGCAGCGCGTCGAGCAGTTGTTTCGCGAGGCGCACAGCCTGAAAGGCGCGGCGCGCTCGGTGAACCTTGCCGACATCGAGCGCGTCTGCCGGCCGCTGGAGCAGGTGCTGTCGGCGCTGAAGCGCAAGGAGCTACAGCTCTCGCCGCCATTTTTCGACACGCTCAGCCGCACGCTCGACGGCCTCGCGCAGCTGCTGGCGCGCGATGTCGACGGCAGCGCTGCGCCGGTCACCGCGTCGGCCGCGAGCCTCGTGCGCGCGCTCGAGGACTTGCTGGCGTCGCCCGGCGAATCGATCGATGTTGCCCAGAGCGAGGTCGAGTCCGCGACGCCACCGGTCGCACTCGCCGAATCGGCAGGCGCCGACACCGTTCGCATCGCCACCGCCAAGCTCGAGGCGCTGATGGTGCAAGCCGAAGACCTGCAGGCGTTCAAGTTCAGCGCCGAGCACCTCGTCGAAGAACAACGCAGCTTGAGCAGCACGCTCGCCGAGTGGAAGCGGCAGTGGGACAAGAGCGCGCGCAATGCCCGCGTCGTGCAGCGCGCGCTGGCCAAGCAAAACGGGCTCGCGGCCGAGCGGGCCAATGCGAACCGCAGGGACAAGCGCGTGCTGGCGCAGCTGCTCGATGCCGTCGAGCGCGACGAGATCTTCGTCAAGTCGCTCGGCGACCGCTTCGCGCAGCTCGAGCGCGTCGCGGCGCAGGAGCGACGCGCGCTGTCGGGCATCGTCGACAAGCTGCTCGACGAGATGAAGCAGGCCTTGATGCTGCCCATCGCGACGCTGTTCCAGATGGTGCCCAAGCTCGCGCGCGACCTCGCGCGCGATGGCGGCAAGGAAGTCGACGTCGCGATCAGTAGCGCGACGCTCGAGATCGACCGGCGCATCCTCGAGCAGATGAAGACGCCGCTGATCCACCTCGTGCGCAACGCCATCGATCACGGTATCGAGCCGCCCGAGCGGCGCGTTCGCGACGGCAAGCGCTCGCGCGGCCGCATCGCCATCGACGTGACGCCGCGCGAAGGCAACAAGGTCGAGATCGTTCTCGCCGACGACGGCGCCGGCATCGCGCTCGACAAGCTGCAGGCGAAGGCGCAGCAGATGGGGCTCGCAGCAACGGCGACGCTTGACCTCGTGTTCGAGTCCGGGCTGTCGACGAGCCCGCTGCTGACCGACTTGTCGGGCCACGGGCTGGGCCTGGCCATCGTTCGCGAGAAGGTCGAGCGCCTCGGCGGCAACGTCGGCGTTGACTCGCAGCCGGGGCTTGGCACGCGATTCACGATCGTTCTGCCGGCGACCTTGGCGACCTTCCGCGGCCTTGTCGTTGGCATCGGCGACCGCCAGTTCGTGCTGCCCTCGCGCAGCGTCGAGCGTGTCGCCCGCGTCAAGGAGTCGGCCGTGCAGACGGTCGAAAACCGCGAGACTGTGGCGCTTGACACCCAGGTGCTGTCGCTCGCGCATTTGGCCACCGTGCTCGAGCTCGACGTGACGAGCCCACGGCGCAGCGACGGCTTGCTGCTGCTGGTCGTGCTCGCCAATGCCGGCAAGCGAATCGCCTTCGTTGTCGACGAGGTGCTCGGCGATCAGGAGGTGCTGGTCAAGCCCTTGGGTCCGCCGCTGCAGCGCGTGCGCAACGTGGCGGGCGCGACCGTGCTCGGGCCCGGGCACGTCGTGCCTCTGCTGAACGTCGCCGACCTGCTGAAGTCGGCGATTCACGCGAGCGCGACGCGCACCGCGTCCACGCCGTCCGTGCGTCACGAGCCGGTGCAAGCGCGGTCGGTGCTCGTCGTCGAAGACTCGATCACGTCGCGCGCCTTGCTGAAGGGCATTCTCGAATCGGCGGGCTACGAAGTCAGCACCGCGGTCGACGGCATCGATGCGCTGACCCGATTGCATGCTCGGCACTTCGACCTCGTCGTCTCCGACGTCGAGATGCCGCACCTCGACGGCTTCGATCTGACGGCGCGGCTGCGCGCCGACAAGCGGCTCGCCGACCTGCCGGTCGTGCTCGTCACGGCGCTCGGTTCGCGCGAAGACAAAGAGCGCGGCGTTCAGGTCGGCGCGAATGCGTATGTCGTGAAGAGCAGCTTCGACCAGGACAACCTGCTCGACGTGGTGCGAGGCCTGCTGTGAGCGACGCCGCAGCGAGCGCCCTGATTCGCGTCCTGGTGGTCGACGATTCGCCGGCCGCATGCGAGCTGCTGACCGGCCTGCTCAACGCCGATCCGAAGCTCGAGGTGATCGGCATCGCCGGCGACGGCGAGGCCGCAGTGGCGGCGGCGCAGCACCTGCAGCCCGACGTGATCACGATGGACATCCACATGCCCCGGCTCAACGGCTTCGACGCCACCCGCGCGATCATGGAGACGGCGCCGACCCGCATCGTGATGGTCACGGCGAGCTCGGTACCGAGCGAAATCGCGGCGACGTTTCGCGCCCTCGAGTCGGGCGCCCTGACCGTCATCGCCAAGCCCCCGGGGCCCGGCCACCCGCTGTTCATCGCAGCGCGCGACGAGCTCGTGCGCACCATCAAGCTGATGGCCGAGGTCAGGGTCGTCAAGCGCTGGACCCCGCCGCGCGCCGGCTCGGCATCGAAGCTGCCCCTCGCAGTGCCGGCGGCAGCGGCCGACGTGCGGCTCGTGGCGATCGGTGCGTCGACCGGCGGGCCGCTGGTGCTGCAGACGATTCTGTCGCGGCTGCGGCCTGCTCTCAAGGTACCGATTGTCATCGTGCAGCACATCTCGATCGGCTTTGCCGAAGGCATGGCGCAGTGGCTCGGACAAACGAGCGGTCATGTCGTGCGCGTCGCGGCGAACGGCGAGCCGATGCAGCCCGGCATCGCCTACGTCGCGCCCGACAGCGTGCAGATGGGCGTGCGTGCCGGTGGGCTCATCGCGCTGACCCGCGAGCCGCCGGAGAACGGCTTCTGCCCGTCGGTGTCGCATCTGTTTCGCTCGGTGGCCGCCGAGTACGGCGCCCACGCGGTCGGCGTGCTGCTGACCGGCATGGGCCGCGACGGCGCCGAGGAGCTGAAGGCGATGCGCCAGGCCGGCGCGTTGACGCTGGTGCAAGACAGCCGCAGCGCCGTCATCAACGGCATGCCCGGCGAAGCGGTAAAGCTCGGCGCGGCAGCCCATGTGCTGCCGCCGGAAAGCATCGCGGCGACTTTGCAGAGATTGGTTCGGCAATGACTGTGCGACGACAGGGAGAACAGAAAATGAGTGCGGACATCGAGAAGCGAATGCAGGGCATCGAGATCCTGCTGGTCGAAGACAGCCCGACGCAGGTCGAGCGGCTGCGTCATGTGATGGAAGCCAAGGGCTATCGCACAC
>VBCQ01000385.1 GCA_005882155.1 Betaproteobacteria bacterium | reverse complement strand
ATTGGACGAGAAAAGTAGCAAGGTCCACAGAGACTCAGCGAAAGCGAGCGAGGCGAAGCGAGCGACCAATCAAGCCACGCCCAAGGATCCGGCTTTGCCGGTCCGATGGGTGGCGCCCCTCGGGGGCAGGAGCGCAGCGACTGGGGGGCCGTCGACCGCTCACATCTTGCAGCCGCGCGCCGGGTCGGCCAAGCCCTTGACCGCCACCGCCTTGAACTCGTTGTTGTTTCCCTTGGCTTCGCGCAGGTACATGTCCTGCACCGGGTTGCCGGCCGGCGAGATCGTGAACTTGCCGCGCGGGCTGTCGACGACGACCTTGCGCATCGCCGCGGTCATCGCGTCGCGCTTCGTGGCCGCCGTCATCGCGTCGCGCTTCGTGAGGTCGCCCTTCACCGCGTTCAACCCGGCGGCGAGGATTTGCGCCGCGTCGTAGCCCTGCACTGCATAGACATCGGCGTTCGCCTTGTAGGTCAGCGCGTAGCTCTTGCGGAAGCCGTTGTTGCGCGGCGTGTCGAGGTTGTCGGCGTAATGCAGGGTGGTCAGCAGACCTTGCGCGGCCGGGCCTTGCGCTTCGAGCGTGCCGTCGGTGAGGAAGCCGGGGCCGTAGAGCGGGATCGTCTTGTTCAGGCCCGCCGCCGCATAGTCCTTGACGAATTTCACCGCACCGCCGCCGGCGAAGAACGCATAGACCGCGTCGGGCTTTTGCGCCGCGATCTCGGTCAGCAGCGCCTGAAACTCGACGTTCGGAAACGGCAGCGTCAACTCCTTGATGACCTTGCCGCCGCCTTTCTCGAGGCCTTCGGTGAAGCCCTTCACCGTCTCGGCGCCGGCCGCATAGTTCCAGGTGATCGTCATTGCTCGCTTGACGCCTTTTTGTCCGGCGACGACGCCCATCGCGTAGCCCGGCTGCCAATTCGAGAACGAGCTGCGAACGATGTTGGACGCGCACATCGGTCCGGTGATCGCGTCGGCGCCGGCGTTCGGAATGATCAGCAGCGTGTTGTTCTCCTTCGCCGCCCTGGCCATTGCGAGCGCGACGCCCGAGTGCACGGTGCCGACGAGCACGTCGACGTTGTCGCGCTTGATCAGCTTGTTGACGTTGTCGGTGCCTTTCGACGGCTCGGATTCGTCATCGACCTTGAAGTACTGGATCTCGCGCCCCGCGAGCTTGCCGCCGTGCTCCTGCACGTAGAGCTTGAAGCCGTTCTCGATCGCATTGCCAAGCGCCGCGTACGTGCCGGTGTACGGCAGCATCAGGCCGACCTTGATCGGCGCGTTGCCTTGCGAGTGCGCGGCGCCGGCGACGCCCCAGGCAGCGGCTGCGGCCGCGAGTTTGAGAAGGGTCTTCATGAGTCTCTCCAGTTGGGGTCAATGTTCGCGCTGCGGCGCCGAGTTCGCCTTGATGAACGTGCCCGCTTCCGCACTCAGCCGCTCGGGCTGGTCGCGCTGCGGCGAGTGGCCGCAGTTTGCCAGCGCCACGAGGTGGGTCTGCGGCACGCGCTGCGCGATGCCGCGAATCTGCGCGAGCGTGCCGTACTCGTCGTCGACGCCTTGCACCGCAAGCACCGGGCAGGTGATGGCGGCGATCTCGGCTTCGATGTTCCAGCTGCGAAACGCCGGGTCGAGCCAGACATCGTTCCAGGCGAAGAAAGCCGAATCGACGTCGGCATGGTAGCGGGCGAGGCGCTCGCGCAAATCGGTGGTTTCATAAGCGCGCCGCGCGGCTTCGATGTTCGCGATCGTGAGGTCTTCGACGAAGATGTGCGGCGCGACGACGACGAGCCCGGCGACCGGAAAGCGCGCCGCGTACAGCAGCGCGATCGAGCCGCCGTTGCTGTGGCCGAACAGCCAGGGTCTGGCGATGCCGAGCGCAGCGAAAAGGGCCGGCAGTACCTCGTGCGCCTGTGCATGCATGAAGTCGGGCGCCCAGCGTTCGTCGGCCGGGCGCGGCGTCGAGCGGCCGTAGCCGTAGCGCGAGAACACGAGACCGTGAAAGCCGTGACGCTCGCAGAACTGCGTCGGGAAGTCGCGCCACATCGCGAGCGATCCGAGGCCTTCGTGGAGGAACACGACCGGCGGAATCTTCGAGCTCGCATCGCCGACCCATTGGGTCTCGATGCGCAGCGGTGCGCCGCGCCAGGCGAGGTCAACGAAATCGGGGCCGCTCAAGCCCGTTCCCGCTCGCGCAACTTGAAGCGCTGGATCTTGCCGGTGGCGGTCTTCGGGAGTTCGTTGATGAACTCGATGAAACGCGGATATTTGTACGGCGCGAGGCGGTCTTTGACGAAGGCCTTCAGCTCATCGTCGCTCGAGCGCTGGCCGGCCTTCAGCACGACGAAGGCCTTGGTCTTCGTGAGGCCCTCGGCGTCGTCCTTGCCGATGACCGCGCACTCGAGCACGGCCGGGTGCTGCATC
>VBCQ01000386.1 GCA_005882155.1 Betaproteobacteria bacterium | reverse complement strand
CCGCAGTCCAGCTGGGCGTCGACAAGTCGGTCATCTCGCGCCAGTTGGCGCGGCTCGAGGCCGACCTCGGCACGAAGCTGATCCAGCGAACGACGCGGCGGATGGCGGTCACCGAGATCGGTGCGCTGCTGCTCAACGAAGCACGGCGCATCGACCAGGCGCTGACGAACATCGAGCATCTCGCCGAGCAGTACCGCGGCCATGTTCGCGGCAAGCTGCGCGTGTCGTGCTCGTTCGCGAGCCGCCGCCTGATGGTGCCGCTGGTCATCGCGTTCAGCGCGCGCTACCCCGAGGTCGACGTGAGCCTGCAGATGGACGATCGCCTCGTCGACCTCATCGCCGAACAGATCGACGTCGCGATCCGCGCTTCGCATCTGCCCGACTCGACGCTGATCGCGCGCAAGCTCGCCGACAGCCCGCGCGTGCTCGTCGCGTCGCCCGACTACATCGCGCGGCATGGCGCGCCGGCGAGCCCGGCCGAGCTGGCGAGTCATGCCTGCCTCGTCTATGCAGTGGGCAATCGGGCGCGCGACGACTGGCGTTTCGTCGGGCCGGATGGCGAGCAGGTCATCCACGTGCCGAGCCGCATCCAGATGAACGATGGCGGCTCGCTGGTCGACGCAGCCTGCGCGGGCGTGGGCATCATGCTGATCGATCGCTTGCTCGTCGAGGAAGAACTCGCACAGGGTCGCTTGATCGCGTTGCTGCCGCAATTCACACTGCCGCTCGGGCCGCCGATCTACGCGGTCTATCCGGCGCGCGACGGCTTGGCGCCGAAGACCGCAGCCTTCGTCGCGTTCCTGCAAGAGCAGCCGTGGACGCAGGCCTGACGCAGCGGCCCTCACAACAACTCAGGAGCTTGCATGTCAGCGCTCGAACTCATCGCGATCTTCTCGGCGGGCCTCGCGGTCGCGCTGGTGGTCGCCAGCTCCTTCGTCAAGACAATGATCCCGTTGCGCTGGCTCGCCGTCGGCGGCAACGTCGGCTTTCTCGTCTATGGCGCGCTGCAATGGTCGCCGGTGACGCTGCTGCTGCACGGCGCGCTGCTGCCGATCAACCTCTACCGCGCGGCCGAGATGATCCGCCTGACGCGGCGCGTCAGCGAGGCGGCCGCCGCCGGCGACCTGTCGGGCGTCTGGCTCACGCCGTACATGCGCAGCCGGCGACTGAAGGCGGGCGAGGTGCTGTTTCGCAAGGGCGATGCGGCCGAGGAGCTGTACTTCCTCGCCGAAGGACGGATCGAATTCGTCGAGATCGGCGACGTGATGGAATCCGGCCGCATGTTCGGCGAGATCGCCTTCTTCGCCCCCGACAAGCGCCGCTCGCTGACCGCGCGCTGCGCGCTCGACTGCACCGTGCTGAGCATCGACGAGCTGAGCTTCAAGCAGCTGTACTTCCAGAACCCGGCGTTCGGCTTCGAAGTGGTCGGCCTCGTCGCGGGACGCTTGATGTCGGACCTGCATCGCTTGGAGCGCCAGCTCGCTCATTCGCACGGAGCACCCGCAGTACCATAGCTTCGCCATGGCCTGCACAGCCTGCGGATACGACGTCCCGTCCGAGTTCGCCTTCTGCCCGAAGTGCGGACAGCGCCTCGCAGTGCCGGCGCCGCCCGCCGCCGCATCCGATCGGCGCCCGGTCACCGTGCTGTTCGCCGACTTGTCGGGCTTTACGGCGTTGAGCGAAACGCTGGACCCGGAAGACCTGCGCGCGTTGCAGGTCGAGCTGTTCGACGCGATGTCGGCGACGATCCAGCGGCTCGACGGCTTCGTCGAGAAGTTCGTAGGCGACGCAGTGATGGCCGTCTTCGGCGCACCGGTCGCGCATGAGGAAGACCCCGAGCGCGCAGTGCGCGCCGCATTGGCGCTGCACGAGCGCGTCGCGCTCCTCAGCGAGCGCTGGATCGCGCGCCTGAACCGGCCGCTCGCGCTGCACATCGGCATCAACACCGGGCCTGTCGTCGCGGGTCACATCGGCAGCGAGCGCGACGCCGCCTACGCCGTCACCGGCGACACCGTCAATGCCGCATCGCGGCTGCAGAACGCTGCCGGGCCGGGCCAGACCGTCGTCAGCGAAGCGACCTATCGGCTGACGCGCCACGCCTTCGCGTTCGAATCGCTCGGCGGCTTGGCGCTCAAGGGCAAGGCGCAGCCGCTCGCGGCGTACCGGGTCGATGCGGCACTGAGCACGCCGCAGCCCTCGCGCGGGCTGCGGTCGCATGGGCTCGCGACGCCACTGGTCGGCCGCGAGCCACAGCTGCAGCGGCTCATGCAAGCTTTCGACAACATGCGCGCGGGGCGAACCCAGCTCGTCAGCATCGTCGCCGACGCCGGCACCGGCAAGACGCGATTGCTCGCCGAGTTCCTCGCGCAACTCGAGTCGCGCGGCGAGCTCGCTGCCGTCGCGGTGCGCACTGCTGCCTGCTCGTCGTTGGGCGAGCGCGCGTTCGGCGTGCCGGCCGCGCTGCTGCGCGACGCCTATGGCCTCGCGGCCGACGACCCGGTCAGCACGGCCCGAGCCAAGCTCGCGCAAGCGCTTGCGCAGCTCGGCGCCGACGCCGCGGAAACGCGGCGTCTGTCGGCAATCCTCGGCCATGTGCTCGACCTCGAAGCCGACGATTCGCGGACGCGCGAATTCGATCCCGAACAGTTGAAGCGCGAGATCTTTCTCGCCGTGCAAGCCATCGTCGAGCGGCGTCTGCATCTCGGCCCTGTGTTGCTGATCGTCGAAGACCTGCACTGGACCGACGCTGCATCGATCGAGCTGCTGCGCTTTCTGCTCGACGAGCTGCCCGAGCGGGCGTTCATGCTGCTCGTCACGCACCGGCCGACGGCCGAGCTCGAATCGCTCGCCGGCGGCGCTGCCGAGCACACGCTGCTGCGCCTGGAGCCACTGTCGCCGGCGCACAGCGTGCGGCTGCTCGACGCGCTGTTCGGCAGCTCGGTGCGCGCCTTGCCCGACGAGCTGCAGCGGCGCATCGTCGAGCATGCCGGCGGCAACCCGCTGTTTCTCGAGGAGATGGTGCGCGCGCTGATCGCCGACGGTGCACTGCGGCGCGAGAACGACGCCTGGGTCTTGCGCCCGGGCGCAGCGCCGGTGCAGGTACCGCAGACGATTCACGGCCTGCTGCTCGGCCGCATCGACCGGCTGCCCACGCGCGTGCGGCAAGCGATGCAGGAAGCGGCGGTGATCGGGCCGACCTTCAGCGAGGACTTGCTGCGCGAAGTCGCGAGCGATGCACCGACGCTAGTCGCTGCGCTGCGCAGCTTGGTCGATGCAGGCCTCGTGTCGCTGCAAGCCGATTCCCGCGAGTACCGCTTTCGCCATGGCCTGTTTCATGAGGTTGCCTACCAGAACCTGCTGGCGCGCCGGCGCACCGAGTTGCACACGCGAATCGGCGAAGCGCTCGAGCGCCAATGCGGCGGCGCGCCGCGCGGCCTCGAGGACCTGCTCGCGCTCGGCCATCACTTCAGGCTCGGCGCCGACAAAGCCCGCGGCGCGCGCTACCTCGTCGCTGCCGGCGACTGGTCGAGCTCGATGTACGCCAACGCCGACGCGATCCGCCACTACGAGCTCGCGTTGGCGACACTGCAAGCCTGTGCCGGCGATGTGTTCGCGATTGCCGGCGTGCTGCGCAAGATCGGCGCGCTGCGCTGGGAAGGCGGCGATCGCGGCGAAGCGCGTCGGTGCATCGCTGCGGGGCTCGCGCTGATCGAAGCCGGTCCACCGCACATCGAGCGCGCCAAGCTGTACCAGGAGATGGGGCAGATCGAGTTTCGCAGTGCCGACAACCGTAGCGCGATGCAGTGGACCCAGCGCGCGCTCGCCCACCTCGAAGGTCTGACAGTCGGCAGCGACGACGAGCAGCGCGAGCGTGCGGCCGTCGTCTCGCTGGCGCTGAACACGCTCGGCGCTGCGCTGGCGCGGCTCGGCCGCCTCGGCGAAGCGGTCGAGGAGCTCGAGCGCAGCGTCGCGGTCGCTCGCGACGCCGAGCTGCCGCGCTCCGAGTGCCGGGCGCTGTCGAACCTCGGCGTGCTCTACAGCTCGCAGGAACCGCAGCGCGCCATCGAGGCCTGCGAGCGCGGGCTGCAAACGGCGCAGCGCATCGGCGACCTCGGTCTGCAATCGCGGCTGTACGCGAACCTCGCGGTGGCCTACTGCACGCTCACGAATCGCTGCGACGAGCGCGGCGTCGGTGCGGCGCACAGCGCGATCCGCATCGACCGCAGCACCGGCCAGCTCGACCACCTCGCGGTCTCGCTCGTCGTGCTCGGCCAGATCTACCAATGCCACGGCGAGCCGGCGCGCGCCCTCGCCTTCTATCGCGAGGCGCTCGCGCTGGCCGAAAAGAGCGGCGAGCCGCAGCTGCTCTTCCCCTGCTACGACGGCCTCGCCACCTTGTGTCTGGACCGCGATGACATCGACGAGGCAGAGCGCTATATGCAACTCGCGAAGGACATTTGCGAGCAGGCGGGGGTGGATCCGGATGCGCTGATGGTGCTGCCGTTTCTGGCGTGAATTCTTAGAGCATCTCCTCATCAACAAACGCCGACAGCGTCGCCAGCTTCAGCCGCGTCGCCAGGCCACAACCCGGCTCGGTGCGCTGAACGACTTCTTGCGCGTCGGCAGTCGACACCCACTCGATGTGCTGGTCGGCACCGGCCATGCGCAGGCGATAGGTATTCGCTTGGTGCTCGCCGTGCAGCAGCGAAGCGACTTCGGCCGACAGCGCAGCGCTGTCGATCACCAGAACCATCTCGGTGTTCAGGCGCGCCGAGCGGGCATCCATGTTCATCGAGCCGATGAAGAGCTTCTGCTGGTCGATCACCGCGAGCTTGGCATGCAGGCGCGCCAGCGACGAACCGTACTCGCTGACCGAAGCCGACTGCGGCGCGACGCGGGCAGCGATCTCGTGGACCGCGACGCCCATCTTCAGCATCGCATGGCGGTATTTCGCGTAGCCCCAGTGCACCAGCGGCTCGTCGGTCGCGCCGAGCGAGTTCGTGACGACGGTGAGGCGCACCTGACGGTCGGTGACTTCCTGCAGCATGCTCATGCCGCTCTGGCCGGGGATGAAGTAAGGCGAGACGATCAGCAGGTCGGAGCGCGCCGCGCGCATCGCGCTGGTCGCCGCGGACATCGGCGTGACCTGGTCGACGGCGACGCCGCTGGCCTTCGCCGGCGCATCGGCAAACACCTGCACCGCCGCGAAGCTCTGCTCCAGATGGCCATGCTCGAGCTGCGACTGCACGCTGCTGCGACCGAAGCGGTCCTGGCTCGTCACCGGCATGTCGCGCTCGACGCTGGCGACCATCGCGTCGAAGAACGCGCGCGACTCGGCCGCGTTGCCGCCGGCCAGGCTTTGCACCGGATAGACCTGCTCGCTGTTCCAGTAGCCGTCGAACACCGTGGACAGCTCGCGAACGACGGGGCCGCTGGCCAGCACGTCGGCATCGATGAAGTTGGACGATTCGCCGCGCATGAAGTATTCGTTGGCGATGTTGCGGCCACCGGCGACGGCGAAGGCGTTGTCGGCGATGAAGAGCTTGTTGTGCATGCGATGGTTGATGCGCTTGAACTCGTGCATCGAGAACACCAGGCGCGAGCCGAACCCGCCCGAGCGCGCCGGCAGCGGGTTGAACAAGCGCAGCTCGACGTTCGGCTGGGCGGCGAGGCCGGCGAACAGCTCGTCCTGCCCGGCGGCGTACAGGTCGTCGACCAGCAGGCGAACGCGAACGCCGCGCGCGGCGGCGTCGCGCAGCTCGCGCAGGAACGCGAGGCCGACGGCGTCGGAAGCGATCTGGTAGTACTGCACATCGAGCGTCTTCTGCGCACGGCGGATCAGCGCGATGCGTGCGTTCAGCGCATGGTCGCCATCGACGAGCAGACGGAAGCCCGACAGCTCGCGTTGCTCTTCGGGCGTCGACGCGGCGGCGATGCGGGCGAGCGGCGTGTCGGCGGAGTCGGTCAGCGCGACGGAAACCGGGCGCTGCACGTGCGTCGGCAGGCCGGCGCAGCCGACCAGAGCCAGTGAAGCGAGCATTGAGGCGATGAGCGAGCGGACCATGATGGGGATTCCTGAAACCGTGACTGAAGGTTAGGTTTCGAGGCCCCTCGCCGACAGACGCAGGCGACGCAGCAGAAATGTTCAATAGTGAACAAGCCGCCCGAATTGGCATAGGCTTCGAGCCCATGAACGTCCACACCTTGCCGCCCGAATTGCTCGACGAGTTCGAGCGTCTGGGCCAGCCGCGCAAATTCCCGAAGAACACGATCGTCGTTCACGAAGGCGAGCCGGCCGAGGCGCTGTACGTGATCCAGGAAGGCCGGCTGCGCGTCTATGCCGCCGGAGAGGACGGCAACGAGGTCGAGCTCAACACAATGGGCCCGGGCGAGTTCTTCGGCGAGATGATGCTCGGCAGCCCGGTGCGCGCCGCGTCGGTGAAGACGCTGACGCCGGCACGGCTCGTGATGATCCGGCGCAACGAGTTCGAGCAGATCCTCGCCGCCCGGCCGGACATCGCCTTCGTCGTCATCCAGACGCTGATCCACCGCGTGATGCTGCTCAGCAAGAGCGTGCAGGGCCTCGTCGCGATGGACGTTTACGGCCGCGTCGCGCGGCTGCTGCAGGAGTCGTCGCGCGAGGTCGATGGCCGCGCCGTCGTGCTCGGGCCCTTGAGCCAGCAGGCGATCGCCGACCGCGTCGGCGCGTCGCGCAGCATGGTCAACCGCATCCTGAAAGACCTGCAGGAAGGCGGCTACATCTCGGTCGCGCGCCACGAGATCGTGCTGCACCGCGCGCTGCCCAAGCACTGGTAGTCAGCATGCCCTTGCGCCGCGTCAGCCTCCCCGACTCCGCGAGCGGCAGCCTGTGGCTCACGTCGATGCCCGGGCGTTTCGAGCGCTGGAGCGAATTCGTCGCCGACGCCAAGCGCGCTCGCGTGTCGCTTGTCGTCTGCCTCACGTCGCCCGAAGAAGCGGCCGAGTTGTCGCCCGATTACTGGCGCGCGATCAGCGAAGGCTCGGCGCCGTTTCGCTGGCTCAACCTGCCGATGCAGAACTTCGGCCTGCCGAACGACATGCCGGCCTTCGACGCCGGCATCGAGCAGGCCGCAACTCGGCTGCTCGCCGGCGACGCGGTGGTCTTGCATTGCGCGGCCGGGCTCGGACGCACCGGCACTGCGGCAGCGTGCCTGCTCAAGCGACTCGGCTTGAGCACCAGCGAGGCGATGCGCCGCGTCCGGGAGGCCGGGTCAAACCCGGAGAACGCGCTGCAGTCGGGGCTCGTGAATCGGTTTTAAGTGGCCTGAATCTATATCCGTTCGGGCTGAGCTTGAATTTCCGATCGTCCTGAGCCTGTCGAAGGAAGCCCTCGCTCGCTGACCGCGCTGCCCTTCGACAGGCTCAGGGCGAACGGGAGTTGATTGTTCAACCGCGCTCGGCAGCCTCGGCCCAGGCGCGCGTGCCGACATCCGCGCCTTCCCAAAGCCAGACACGCCCGTCCTGCGTGTCGACCATCACGGCCTGCGCGCGCTCGGCCGGCGTCAGCAATTCGCGCACAGCATGCAAGCGCTCGAGCACGGCGAGGTCGGCTTCGGATGCATCGTCGCGGCGCGCTAGCCGTGCGCTGACGCGTTCGCGCAGCACACCATGGCTCGCTTCGCAATCGAGGATCGTGAACGACACGTTCAGCTCGGCCGCCAGCTCGCGAAACTGCGTGCGCTCGGCTTCGCGCAGGTTCGCCGCGTCGACGATCGTCGGATAGCCGGCGCTCAAGGCCGTGCGCGCCAGGCTGCGCAGCCGCGCATACGCGTCGGCCGTCGCCTGCGGCCCGTAGATCTCGTCGCGCGGCCGGTCGGCCGAGCTCTCGAGCGCGGTCAAGCCGAACAGGCGCTTGCGCTCGACATCGGAGCGCAAGCGGATCGCGCCGACCTGCTCGAGCAAGCGTTGCGTGACGAAGGTCTTGCCCGATCCGGGCAGGCCGTGCGTGATCAGCAGCCGCGCGTCCGATTCGCTCGCGAGCTGGTGCGCAAGCGCGAGGTAGTCGGGCCCGGCCGGCATCGGCCCCGCTTGCCGTTCGCGGATCAGCGCCACATGCGCGCGAACCAGCGCGCGATACACCATGTAGAAGCGCAGCACCGGCAGCCCGGCGTAGTCGCCGCTGTGCTCGAGGTAAGCATTCAAAAATCGATACGCGAAGTCGCGCCGGCCATGGGCGATGAGGTCCATCGCGAAGAACGCCGAGTCGCTCAACACGTCGATCCAGCGCAGCGCCGGATCGAACT
>VBCQ01000384.1:1821-2240 GCA_005882155.1 Betaproteobacteria bacterium | reverse complement strand
CGCGGCGTGAGTCGCCGCGGGCAGACGAGGCGCGAGATGTTGCGCTCGGGCGACTTGCGCATCTCGGTCGACAGCAGCTGCGCCGCGCTCGCATTGCCCGCATCGACGTTCGAGACCGCTTGCGAATGCGCCCACAGCGCCGATTCGGCGAGGTCGGGCAGCTCGGTCGTCACCTGTTGCGCGGTCAGGCGGATCGACGGCAGCGGCCGGCCCGCGCCGAGGGCGGGCAAAGCGACCTGCGCGCGGTCGACCACCACCAGTACGAGCCACGGCCGCAGCCGCCCGTTCGCATCGGCGCGCGCCGGCGTCAGCAGCCATGGGAAGTCGGGCGGATCGAAGTCGACCGCCGCGAGGTAGTTGGGCTCGAAGTCGGTCGCGTTCGGGCGCGGATCGGTGCGAACGATCAAGCGCTGGTCGAT
>VBCQ01000384.1:825-1708 GCA_005882155.1 Betaproteobacteria bacterium | reverse complement strand
TGCAACGAGCTCCGCCAGTTCGATCACATGCAGGCTCGCCGCATCGACCGTCGTCGCCGCGGAACGCGCCTGCGTCGCACGCCAGACGCTGCCGAAGACCGGCCCGCCTTCGGCCAGCGCGAGCGTCGACTTGTTGGCCACCGTGAGCGGCGCGGGGTCGACCTTCAGCGCCGTCGATTGCGCCGGCTGCGCGAGCGCGCGGTCGCGCAGCGGCGAGCGCCCGGCGGCGCCGAACGCGAGCATCGCGCCGTGCGTCGTCTCGAGATAGCTGTCGATCGCGCGGCGCCGCCCGAGCTTGGGCGTCGGCAGCTCGCCGAGGTCGGCCTCCTCGTAGCCGAGGTCCTCAGGGACGATCTCGCCCATCTCGAAGTCATCGCTGGCGAGCCGGTAGCCGGCGGTGTACGACTCGAACGACGGCTTCGAGAGCTTGTCGTCCTGCGACATCTCGATGAACTGCGCGGCGGCGAAGAAGTCGCTCAGCGCTTGCGCCGCCGCCGTGCCGACCGACGTCGGGTTGCCGTCTTGCGTCAGCGCGAGCGCGCCGCCGGAGAACTCGTTGGGGCCGTCGATCTTGCTGCCGCTCGCCTTGTCCAGACGCAGCTCGAACGGCACGAGCTTCTGCTGGAACGTCAGCGAGCCGAGCGGGTGCGCGAGCAGGTCGGTGCCGGCATCGATCTTGGCGAGGCTCAAGAAGCTGTCGCCGCCGCTCGGCAGCTGGGCGCTCCAGTTCGGCACCTTCGCGATCTCCTTGGCCAGCAGCTCCGACACCTTGACGGTGATCTGCGGCGTGTCGACGTCGTTGCCGAAATGCTCGTCGATGTGGACCGAGAAGTCGGGCAGCGGCCACGGCGTATGCACTTCGGCGTTGCCGGCGATGCGCCAG
>VBCQ01000384.1:0-782 GCA_005882155.1 Betaproteobacteria bacterium | reverse complement strand
GATGCGAAGTCGATGCCGAAGACATGCACGTCGAGGTAGGCGAACACGTCGACCTCGAAGTAGAACTTCGGCACCAGGTAGACGATCGCGTCGTAGCCGAGGCCGCCCTCGATGCTCGCGATGCCGATGTCGGCCCAGGCGCGCAGCTCGGCGCCCGATTGCACGGTGGCCGAGGTGATTGCGAAGTAGCCCTTGAACGACACGCCGACGATGCCGATGTCGTAGCTCATGCCGACCCGGTCGAACGGCGCCGGGATGTCCGACGGGATCTCCTTGAAGTGCGGGTTGAAGCCGCCGGCGCTGATGATGAAGGTCGGCTGGTCGCCGAACGAGGCGCGGAACGCGAACTGGCCGAAGATCGAGATGAACGCGACGCGCGAATGGATCAGCTTCGCGTCGAACGCGATGCGCAGCGGGTCGAACACCACCGAGCCGACGAAGTCGAGCCGCAGGTAGAGCAGTGCAATGTCGGCCGAGACGAGCGGCGGCAGCGCGACGATGCCCTGGCCGAGCAGCGTGAACTGGTTGGCCTCGACGAGCAGGCCGAGTCGCACGGTGACGAGGCTCGGCGTTCCCCAGCCGAGCTCGAGCATCGGGCCGATGATGAAGCCGCCGGCCTTGACCGGGAACAGCGTGCGCAGCGTGTTGATGATCTGCGGCGCGTTCGCTACCGGGTTGTCCGGAAACAGCACCGCGTCGAGCTGTCCGGCGCCGAGCGCTTGCGACAGCGCCGGCGGGCTCGCGGTGTGCTGCACGCCGATCAACCCGCCGACGCCGGTCAG